>CALXUX010000021.1 GCA_944391785.1 uncultured Clostridia bacterium | reverse complement strand
TTACAGGTAAACCTCTTCTATGTCTTAGTCCTCTATAGCAACCAATTTCTGTTAGTCTCTTTATATTAAGAGCTACTTCTCTTCTTAAATCGCCTTCTACTTTGTATGATTCGTCGATTATTTTTCTGATTGCGTTTTCTTCTTCTGCTGTTAGGTCTTTTACTCTAGTGTCTGGATTTACTCCAGCTTTTTCTAAGATTTTTCTAGAACTTGTTACTCCTATTCCATAGATATATGTAAGTCCTATTTCTACTCTTTTTTCTTTAGGCAAATCTACTCCTGCGATACGAGCCATATTTTTTTGCACCTCCAAATTTTTTTCTTTTTGTTGTTTTAAAATTTTCTAAAGTGAAATGCACAAATTTTGTGGTCTTTAGATTTTTAAAACATATATATAAACACAAATTTGATATAGAAATCTTTTGGATTCCACAGCCGCTACCTCATTTGTGCTATAAGCTTTTTTATTTAATTAACCTTGTCTTTGTTTGTGTTTAGGGTTTTCACATATAACTCTAATAACACCTTTTCTTTTTATTACTTTGCATTTGTCACACATTTTTTTTACTGATGGTCTTACTTTCATTTTCTGCACCTCCTTGAAATTCAGAAATTAACTTCTTAGTATTTAATCGTGTTTTGCTTTAATGCTAACTATAAATTATTTTCTGTTTTTTATATTTAGATGGGTTAATTTTAAACTTTTTTATTTATTTTGCTCTCCAAGTTATACGACCACGTGTTAGGTCATATGGCGAAAGTTCTACTTTTACTTTGTCTCCTGGTAATATTTTTATGTAATTCATTCTAAGTTTTCCTGAAATATGTGCTAAAATTTGATGCCCATTTTCAAGTTCTACTTTGAAATTTGTATTTGGTAGTGCTTCTACTACCGTTCCTTCTACTTCAATGACGTCTTCCTTTGCCATTTTATCCCCTCCTATAAAGAGCTTTTTTATATATTTTTTTGCACAATTTGGCAATTGTGCATAATAACTATTACAGTATACAACATAATTAAAGAATTGTCAATATTTCTGGCTCTTTTTCTGTAATTAAAATTGTATTTTCATAATGTGCTGCTAAACTTCCATCTTCTGTTACTATTGTCCAACCATCATCTAGTTCTAAAATATTTGGTTTTCCTTGTATTACCATTGGTTCTATTGCAAGTGTCATACCTGGTTCTAATCTAATTCCTCTACCTGCTTTTCCATAGTTTGGTATTCCTGGATCTTCATGCATTTGCCTTCCTATTCCATGACCTTGAAATTCTCTTACCACTGAAAAACCTTGAGATTTTACATATTCTCCTATTGCATGACATACATCACCTATTCTATTTCCACTTTTTGCATATTTTATACCTTCAAAGAAAGCTTGTTTTGTAACGTCAACTAACCTTTGAGCCTCTTTTGAAACTTTTCCAATCACAAAAGTTCTTGCAGCATCACCATTGAAACCATTTTTTAGTGCAACTGTATCAACACTTACAATATCTCCTTCTTTAATTACTCTATTTTTAGATGGTATTCCGGTGAATTACTTCATCATTAATTGAAACACAAATTGAAGCAGGAAATCTTGGTACCCCTTTAATTCCAATATCATATCCTTTCTCTGCTGGAATCGCACCTAGACTTCTCATTTTATTTTCTGCTATTTGGTCTAGTTCATATGTTGTCATTCCTGGTTTTATTTTTTCTTCTAATTCTTTATATGTTAGTGCAACAACTTTGCAAGCTTCTTTCATTAACTCAATTTCTCTTTTTGATTTTATTGTTACCAACTTTTATACTTCCTTTCAAATTTGAACTTTAGGGACGTTCCTTAAAGTTCATTCTTTTTCTTTTTTTGAACTTTAAGGAACGTCCCTAAAGTTCATAAAAGTTTAGTTATTTAAAAATTTTTCTATTATTTCTTCTGCTACGTCTTTTCCTAGTTTGTTTATTTCTTTGCTTACTGTGGCTGTATATAAGTTTCCTTGTTTTTCATAATATTGTATTAGTGGGCTTGTTTGTTCTATATAGCTGTTAAATCTTAGTTTTACTGTTTCTATATTGTCGTCTTTTCTTTGAATTAGTTTTGATCCACATTTGTCACATATTCCTTCTTGTTTTGGTGGATTTAATATTAAATTATATACTGTTTTACATTCTGGGTTTGAGCATACCCTTCTGTTTACTATTCTTTCTATTATTTCTTCTTCTGGTGTTACTAAGTTTATTACTAAGTCTACTTTTTGTCCTTTTGAGGCTAATATTTTGTCTAGTTCTTGTGCTTGCACTACTGTCCTTGGGAATCCGTCTAGTATTATTCCTGATTTTACATCGTCTTCTTCTAGCCTTTTTTCTACTATTCCGATTGTTATATCATCTGGTACTAATTGTCCCTTTGATATATAGCTATCTGCTATTTTTCCAAGTTCTGTTCCTTCTTTTATGTTTTTTCTGAATATGTCTCCTGTTGATACTTGCTTGATTCCTTTTTTTTCTTGTAATATTCCGGCAACAGTTCCCTTTCCTGTTCCTGGGGCACCTAACATTATAATATTCATTTTTTCCTCCTAAACTTGAATTTTAAATAGTCATTTGCAAAACCCTGAAAGTATTGCAAATACTTGACTTTTTTTGTTATATATATGTTATTTTCCTCCTTTTTTTGATATAATTACAACATAATACCTTTACAATAATCGCACAAAAGAAAG
>CALXUX010000020.1 GCA_944391785.1 uncultured Clostridia bacterium | reverse complement strand
TTTTTTAAAAGTTGCCATTTTGCTCCGTCCCCTTTGGCAATTTTTTGATCCGTCTCCTTTGACAATTTTTTGATCCACCTATTTTGGCAAACTTAAAACATTTATATCAAGTATCTAATTGAAGACATCACAAAATCCACTACAATAGCACCAATAAATACAATACAACAAATAAATTGCAAATTATACTTACTCTTAAGCCTTAGTTTCTGTATCAAATTTTGCACAAAAGGATGCAATTTTTCAAGTAAAAATACACCTATTAGTCCCCAAAAAATTGAATACAATAAACTCACTCTTCCTTGAATATTTAAAAAATCATTTGAATAGTCCCACCATCGCAAGTTAAAAACCACTTCTAAAATCCAAGAAACAAAATATTCAAAAACTGTAAAAGCTATTGTTGAAATTAAAAACTTCTGAAATGGTTTTTTATACAATTTTTGAGTACACATTATTAAAATTGCCGCTCCAAATCCATATATTGGGCATATTGGCCCATACAAAAATCCTCTTTTTACAAAATGGCCATGTATTAATAATGCATATATTGTTTCTATAACCCATCCTAAAAAGGAATATATAAAAAAATATGTTATATAATCTATTATTTTGTCTTTTGTAGTTTTCCCTAATTGTAAATCACTCATATTATTCCCCTTTATTTTATGATTTTAAGTTTTCATATTATTTCATATCTTTTTGTATAGCAGAAAGAGTTTCTCCTGTAGTATTGCTCTTGTCAAATTTTTTGATACAAAATACTATTATTCCAACTATTACAAAAGTTATAGCATATATAATCAAACTCATTTTCCAATCTCCAGATGCCAAATTTGCACCTGCAAGTGTTGAAGATATTATTGATGGAATTCTTGCAAAAGTAGATATTAGTACAAATCTAATTGGATGTATTGGAAGCAGTCCTGCTATATATACAAATAAATCTTTTGGTGTTCCTGGAATTATAAATAATATTATCATTATTAATTCTATTTTTTGAGAGTTCTTAAATAATTTGCTGTTTTCTATTTTTTTTACTTTTTCTTCACCACAAAAATCATATACAAACTTTTTACCTAATTTTCTTACAAAAAATATTATTCCAGTTGAAATTATTGCAGATGATATAAGTACAAATACTGTTCCCCATAAACCCCCATAGCACATTCCAGCTAAAATTTCTATCGGTTCTCCTGGCAAAACAATCAGAAATATCTGTGCAAGTTGCAGTCCAAATAATGAAAGCATTCCTAAAAATCCAGTATCATTTATTCTTTGTTTAAATTCAATTTGTCCTTCTGTAGTTGTAAGATTTTTTATTAGTGGTACCAAATAAACTGTTACTGCAATTAATATAATTATTACAATTATTGCAATAATTATTTTAAAAATTTTTATTTTATTTCTATTACTCATTTTTTTCCTTTCTTTAATATGTTTTCTAATTAAACATATTAATTATACCATAATATTTTATTTTTGTCTCTCTTTTTGTAAATTTTGGAGAATATATTACTTTTCCATAGTAATAACTTTTTGTATTATATAAATTGTAAAGAGGCCCTCAAAGATGTTATTTATATATAGTATTAACATATTTTTATTATAAATTTAATTTATTAATAATTTTTTTACTAACTATTAAATTTTTCTTAAATTTTAATTTTCAAAAATTTAGAAGTGATATTTTAAAATTTACTAAAATATCACTTCTAAATTTCTTTATATAATTTATATTCTCCTAATTTATGCTCTTTTTATTTTACTTGATCTCCTCCAATTATTTCTCCTGTTGTGCAATCCACATAATATGCTTCTTTATCAGTAAACATTGTATTTGTATAATCTATTTCTACTACCCAAACTTTTCTTACTATTTCTTCTGTTTCATAAACTACTCTGCTATTATCTATAGTAAAGTCTTGTGTTAAATTTTGTGTATTTCCATTTTCTATATTATTTTCTTGAATATTATCTACTTCATTTTCTGGCTTTGGTATTGTCATTTGTTCTTGCATAAATACATGTGGGTTCATTAATTTTATATCAAGTTTTGCTTCTATTGTTTTCATTTCGTTTATCGTTCTTCCTAAACTAATAGCCTTATCTTTTGCAATCTTTATTGCTTCATCTCTTAAGATAACTATTGGATTATCTTCATAATCATAATCAAAAATTGTAAGTATTACTATTTGCTTTATTTCTGGTATAAAACTTATTCTAACATCTTGATAATAATTGTATATATCCCCATATTTTTTGCAGAAATCTACTTGCCAAAGACTTCCTTGTTCTGTTATAGCATTTTTCTTAATTTCTGCTAATTCATATTCTCCTTCTTTATAACCTAAACTTGTATATAATTCTTTTGCAATTTCTTCTGCTTGATCTTTAGATAGTGTTGATGGAATTTTTGTATCATCTATACTAAAATCTGATAATTGTTTTAGTTTACCTGTTTTTGAATCTATAGATAAACTTATTTTGTTACTCATCGTTATTTCCCAAGTAGTTTTATTACTTGTTTTTATAAGGTCACATTTAGTTATATTTCCAGGCTCTTTTCCAATATCTTTTACTATTTGGTTTGCAATTTTTTCTACTTCTTCTTTTGAAATAGATTTTTCTTCGTCTTCTTTAGTTACTGTATAAGTATCTTCAAATTTGTATTCTTTTGGTTTTTGCCATATGTTTTGATAAGTAACTATTCCAGCATATACTACTCCTATTGTTACACCTATTGAAATTATAAATGTTAGTGCTATTTGCAGTACATTTTTTACTTCTAATCTTTTGAAATCTGTAGTATAAAAACTGTTTTTTACCTTTTTTGAAATCTTATCATATTCAATTTCTGATTTCTTCTTATAGATGTTTTCTAAATATTCTTTATTATTCATCATAACTAATCCCCTCCTTTTCTAATAATTTTTTTAGTCTCTTTTTAGCTCTATGTATTAAAGATTTTACATCTATAATATTTTTTTGCATTATTTTTGCAATTTCTTTGTATTTAAAACCTTCATATACATTTAAAATTATTACTGTTTGATATTCTGGTTTCATATTTTTTAGTACTTCTTTTATTTTTCTATCTTTATCTTTTGCAAAAATAAGGTCTTCTAATTGCCTTTCGTCTTTATATAAATTGTCATAGTCATGGATTTTTACATTTTTAGCTTCTTTTTTTAAATAATTTATAGCTCTACATTTTGCTACCATATATAAATATGTTTTTAATGAATATTTAAAATCATATTGTTCTTTGTTAATTAATATATATACAAAAACATCTTGTGATATATCTTCTGCTATTTGCAAGTTATTTACATATTTATTTATAAAATATATTAAATTATTTTTATACATTAATACTATTTTTTCAAATGCTTCTTGATTTCCTTTAAGATATTCTTTGTATAAAATTTTACTTTCTTCTTCATTATCTAGTTTATTTTTTTCCATTATTACACCCCTTTTTATTTCTATTGTTTTTATACTTGTTATACAATTAAATTTTGATTTTGTTACACTTTTGAACTAAAATGTCCCAAAAAAGAACTGTTTCCAAATGGAACATTCTTTGTTTCACTTGGATGCAGTATTTTTTTTGGGACATTTTACTAACCTAATGCAATATCTAAAATCATCATTAATACAAATCCTATGGCAAGCCCTATAGTTCCTATATTTGTATGTTTACCTGATTGTGATTCTGGTATTAATTCTTCTACTATTACATACATCATTGCTCCTGCTGCGAATGATAGTAAATATGGCAAAATAGGTATAACTAAATTTGTAAGCAATATTGTTATTATTGCAGCTATCGGCTCTACTATTCCAGAGAGCATTCCATATACAAATGCTTTTGTTTTCCCTACACCTTCTGCTCTTAAAGGCATTGAGATTATGGCTCCTTCTGGAAAATTTTGTATTGCTATTCCTAGTGCTAAGACAAGTGCACTTGCAGTACTTATATTAGCATGTCCAATTAAACTGCCTGCAAGTATTACTCCTACTGTCATACCTTCTGGAATATTATGCAGTGCTACTGCAAAAACCAACATTGTGGTTTTCTTCAATTTTGTTTTTATACCTTCTGGCTCTTCTTTATCAAGATGTAAGTGTGGAATTAGTGTATCTAATATAAGTAGAAAAAATATTCCAAGTAAAAATCCAATTGCTGCTGGTAACCACATAATTTCGTTTTGATCTTTTGCCATTTCCATTGATGGCATCATTAATGACCATATTGCTGCTGCTATCATTACTCCTGCTGCAAAGCCAAGAAATAGTTTTTGGATTGATTCTTTCATATTATTTTTAGTTAAAAATACTATTGCAGAACCTAAAGTTGTTCCTAAAAAAGGTATTAGTAATCCCCATAATACATTTGTATTCATTTTTATTTTTCCTCTTTTCTTTTTTCTTATATGATTTTAATTTTTTTATTGGCTTTTTATTACATAATAGTTGATTTGCTTTTTATTATGCCCATTTCATTACATATTGCTTTTCTTGAAATTCTGAATCTATTTGTATTTTATCGTTTTTAAATCCAAGTGATAAGAAAAATAATATTGCTGCCATATTTTTTTCATATATCTTAACTTTTAAATTTTTATTAAAATTTCTACAATAATTAACTAATTGCCTTCCTATGTTTTTTCTTCTTTTTTGTTCTTTTACATAAATTGCCAATATATTATTTTTATATATACTAATAAAAGCAACAACTTGTCCTTTTTCTAAATACACATAAGTTGTGTATTTTTTCAAAAATTTTTCCTTCATATCATTGAATTTGAGTAGCCAATAATCTTTTTCTATAAAACTATTACTTTTAAAATTTCCTTTAACCCATATGGTCATAACTTCATTTATATCTTTTTCGTTTATTTTTCTAATCATAAAAATCACCTCTTTGGTTTATTTTATGCTTGATTCTTTTGTTTATACTTTAATATTATATCATAAAAATATGTTTATGGAATATTTACTAAATAAAAATTATAAAATTCTTTTACAAAAAATATACGTAATCATATTTATATACATGATTACGTATTTTGAGGATAGATATTAATTAAATTTTTAATATTATTTTTTTTAATGCTTCATTTAATATAAAGAAGAGATTTTCATGTCGCATATCACTTGGCTCTACTTTATATGTAAAATATGATTTTTTATTTGAAAAAACAAATATATGTATGTAAATAACATGATTTAACATTTTACTTATGTCAATATCCACATTTCTTATTGATTTTGTTCTTTCAATATCAATCAAATTGTTTATCCAACATTTTAATTCTTTTTTAGGTATAGAAGAATTTATTTCGCATTTGAAATTATTTTCATTCCCGATTAATTCTAAACCTATTGTACCTAAATAATCTCTTACGATTAGCTCCTTATTATTTTTTCGTTTCCGCACTAAATCAAAAATATTTTTCAATTTAAAACCTCCCTTTGTTTTAAATAATAATTTAAAAATTTTTACCTATCCCCCTTATGAAAACAATTTTGTTTATAATATTATAATACAACATTTTGCCTTAAAAATCAACATTTTTTATTTACATAATATGAATTGATTGTTCATATTTACACATTCACAGTTATAAAAATTATAAAAAAGCCTCCAAGCTATTATTTAAAATTACAGCTTGAGGGCAGTGTGGTTTAAGTCGTGAATTGTAACATTACAACTTACTATTAAAAAATTTAAAAATTTAGTTAATAAAACTTATTTAAATAATCTTTAATTTATTCTATATTAGTTTAACCATTCTGGATTTTCTAAATACCAGTCTATTGTTTTTATTATTCCATCTTCAAATTTAGTTTTTGGGTACCAGCCAAGTTCTGCTTTTATTTTGCTTGGGTCTATTGCATATCTATAATCATGTCCTTTTCTATCTTCTACAAATTCTATTAAATCTTCAGATTTGCCAAGTCTTTTTAATATTAGTTTTACTATATCAATATTTCTTTTTTCATTATGTCCACCTATATTATATCTTTCTCCTGCAACTCCTTTATGGAATACTAAATCTATCGCTTCACAATGGTCTTCTACATATAGCCAATCTCTGATGTTTTTTCCTGTTCCATATACTGGTAGCTTTTCATTTTTTAATGCTTTTTTTATCATATGTGGGATTAGTTTTTCGTTGTGTTGATATGGACCATAGTTGTTTGAACAGTTTGTAACATTTACATTCATTTTATATGTTTCTTTGTATGCCAATGCTATTAAATCTGAACTTGCTTTTGAAGCTGAGTATGGACTACTTGGATTTATTTGAGATTTTTCTGTAAAATATCCTTCTTCTTTTAAAGAACCATATACTTCATCTGTTGATATATGAACAAATTTGTTTGTACTTCCTTCTCCCCAAGTTCTTTTTGCTGCCTCTAAAAGTGTATGTGTTCCAATTACATTTGTATGTGTAAATATAAATGGATTATTTATACTGTTATCTACATGTGATTCTGCTGCAAAATGTATTACACCATTTATTTCGTATTTTTTGAAAAGTTCTAATAAAAATTCAAAATCACATATATCTCCTTTTACAAATGTTATTTTGTCTATTACTTTGTTTAAATTATTCATATTTCCAGCATATGTTAGTTTATCTAATACTATTATGTTATATTCCGGATACTTTTTTGTAAAATATTCTACAAAATTTGCTCCTATAAATCCTGCAGCTCCTGTTACTAGTATATTATTTTTCATTATTTTTCCTCCTAATTTTTTCTTTGATTAGTCATTTGCAAAACCCTGAAAGTATTGCAAATACTTGACTTTTTTTGTTATATATATGTTATTTTCCTCCTTTTTTTGATATAATTACAACATAAT
>CALXUX010000019.1 GCA_944391785.1 uncultured Clostridia bacterium | reverse complement strand
AATCCAAGTAAGATTTCAAGCTTAAGAAATATAGTAGATATTGCATCAGGAGATAACTATTATGCAGCATTAGATACAAAAGGACAAGTATGGGTATGGGGATACAATGGATATGGACAATTATCACAAGCAAATAGAAGAAATATAAGTACTCCAACCTTAGTTAAAGTAGAAAAAGAAGTACAAGAAGGGGAAACTGCACAATATGAAACTTTAACAGATATTGTAGAATTAAATGCTGGAAACAATAGTTTACAAATGGTTTCTAAATCAGGAGAATTATATGTTTCTGGATATAGTGGAAATGGACAATTAGGAACAGGAGCATATACTAATTATGTAACAATAGCAACAAAAGCAATAGATATGAATCAAACAAAATTTGTTGACACAAATTCATATCATAGTACTGCATCAGATAAGAGTGGATTTGTGTATACAACTGGATATAATGCATATGGAGAACTAGGAGATGGAGGATATACACAGAGAAATACATATAAAGTAATTGGAGATACATATGTAAATGTTGGAGATAATAGTATAGCAATTGAAGAAGATGATGCAAAACAAATAACAGCAACTTTAGATAATAAATTCAATTTAATTGTAGATACTGTAGATGATGAACATATGACTTATGAGTCATTAAATCCAGAAATTGCTACAATTGATAGTGATGGAAATATTACTGCAAAACAAATGGGAACAGTAGAAATTGTTGTAACACATACAATAACAAATAAAACAGCAACAATATTTGTACAAGTAGTCCCAAAAGAAAAAGTGACAGTTCCAAAAGTAGAAATTGGAAATACTCATATGGCAGCATTAAAAGCAGATGGAACAGTATGGACATGGGGTGACAATACATATGGACAATTAGGAACAGAAAATAATATTTCAAAAACATCTCCAATGAGAGTAGGAAACTTAGAAGATGTTAGAGATATTTCAGTAGGATATTATGACACAGTAGCAGTAAAACAAGATGGAACAGTATGGTCATTTGGATATAATGGATATGGACAATTAGGAGATGGAACTGGAACAAGTAGAAATACTGCTGTTCAAGTAATTAGATCAGATGGAGCACCTTTAACAAAAATTGTTAAAGTGTCAGCTGGAACTCATCGTACAGTAGCACTAGATGAAGATGGAAATGTATGGATTTGGGGATATAGATATGGTAGAAGAGCAACTAAAATAGCAGGACTAGAAAATATTATAGATATTTCTCTAAATTATGCAGTAAATCAATCAGGTGAAGTACATATGATAACAGAGCCTGATACAAAACTAGAAGTAAATAACATAATAAGAGTATCAGAAGGTTCAAATCATACAATGTTCTTAACTAAAGAAGGAACAGCATATGCATTAGGAAATAATAGTAAAGGACAATTAGGAATAGGATCAACAGTAAATGCAGATGTACCTACATTAGTTCAAAATACCGAAGGAACTCAAAATTTAGACAATATAAAAGAAATAAAAGCTGGAAATGAGTTCTCAATGGCTATTTTGAAAAATGGAGAAACATATAATTGGGGAAGTAATGCTAATTATAAATTAGGACTAGTAAATGAAGACCATCAAGTATATCCAAGAAAAAATGAACAAACAAACCCAGCAATTTCAGGAGATGCAGGAATAAATAATGGAGCAATAATTGATGAAGATGGATTTGTTTATACATGGGGATATGGAGAAAATGGTATTTTAGGTAATAATTTATATGAAACTTCAAGTGAGCCAGTATTAGTAGGTAAAGAAGAAGTTGGATTAAGTGAAAATGACATTGTACTGCACAAAGGAGAAGAATATAGGTTAACTGTAACTAACAAGACATTTAATGTTTTAAAAGAAGTAGAAGACGAAGGAGAAATGGACTACAAAATAGGTAATAGTGATATTGCAACAATTGATAATACAGGATTAATTACAGGAGCAAAAGAAGGAAAAACAACAGTAGTTGTAAATAAAGTTGGAACAAACAGCACAAGTATTGCTAATGTAACTGTATTACCAGATGGAGTAGATATTGAGCCTATGGCATTAACAACTGCTTCACATACACTTGTATTAAAAGCAGATGGAACAGTTTGGGGATATGGAGTAAACTCAAGTTATCAATTAGGAAATGGAAGCACAGTATCTAGTGACAGACCAGTAAAAGTTAAATTCCCAGAAGGTGTTGTTATTAAGCAAATAGCAGTAGGAAGTACTCATAATTTAGCATTAGATGTTAATGGAAATGTTTGGGGCTGGGGAGTAAACTCAAACAATGCATTAGCAGGATATACAAGAAGTACACCTAGAAATTTAGGATTAAACAATATTAAGAAAATAGCAGCAAATAACAATCAAAGCATGGCATTAACAAATGATGGATATGTATATGTATGGGGATTAAATAGTAATGGAGAACTAGGAACTGGTACATATAAAAATGTTAATAAACCAACACTATTGAATTATGTAAGTGATATATTAGATATTTCATTAGGAAAAAATCATTCAATGTTATTAACAACTCATGGGGAAGTGTTAACAACAGGGTATAATGCTTATGGACAAACAGCAGCAAGTGTAAGCAAAACAAATACTTTTGAAAAGATAGAAGTCCCAGTAACAATTGGAAAAATCTCAGCAGGAGATAATCATAGTGTATTATTAAGTGCAGATGGAGATGTATATACATTTGGATATAATGCAAATGGACAATTAGGCAATGGAACAATTAATAATGAAAATATACCTACAAAAGTTAATGTATCTAATATAATGGAAATATCAGCAGGAACAAGTCATACAACATTATTAGGAGCAGATAGAAAAATATATACAACAGGTTCAAATAGTAATGGTGAATTAGGAATAGGAACTAATGATGATAAACTAATATTTACTGAAATCACAACTGTAGAAGACATAATGAGAGTAGACGCAGGAAATACATATAATGTTGCTATCAAATATGATGGTGATGTATATGGATGGGGAGACTATTATCACGGAACACAAAATATAAAAACAAAGACAAATAGCAGAATTCCAGTAAAAGTAGGTAATGACACAACATACATGGAAGAGGCTGAAATTACAGTAAATGTAAATGGAACAAAACAAATAGAAATTTCACCAAGATATACATTTAATGTATTTAATGAAGATGAAGAAGAAAGTGACTTCACATTTGAGTCAACAAACCCAGGAATTGCAACTGTAAATGAAAATGGTATAGTTACAGGTGTAAAATCAGGAGTAACATGGGTAAAAGTTACAGAGCTTGAGACTTCACAAGAAAATATTATAATCGTAAGAGTAATTGAAGAAGGATTAAAATATGCACCACAAGTAGCAGGAGGAGATGGATATGCGGTAGTATTAAAAGGTGATGGAAGTATATGGAGCTTTGGATATAACTCAGATGGACAATTAGGAAATGATACTCTAGCACCAATAAATATACCTAGTCAAACAAATATACTCGCAACATATAAACAAGTAGTTGCAGGAGAAAAATTCACATTAGCATTAAGAGATGATGGTACTGTATGGGCTTGGGGTGATAATAGTTATGGTATGCTAGGACAAGGAAATAGGGTATCTGCTAAAAAACCAGTACAAGTACAAGTATTAAGCAATATAGTATCAATTGCAGCAAGTAATAATCATGCAATTGCATTAGATAATCAAGGAAATGTGTATACTTGGGGATTAAACTCAAAAGGTCAACTAGGAAATGGTAATACTGAAACAGTGTCAATCCCAGAAAAAATAAATGCAATAGGAAATCAAGTTGTAGCAGTAGCTGCAGGAGGAGATTTAAGTGCATTTGTTGATAGTACAGGAGCTGTATATGTATTTGGAGATAATAGTGAAGAACAAATACAAAAATTCAAATACAATCATGATGAATATGGACAAATCATTTTACCAGCAACTAATTTATATAAAGCAGAACCAATTAAATTAGAAACTGTAAAAAATGCTGTAAAAGTAGACATATTAAAAACAGGATTAGTTGTATTAAAAACAGATGGAAGTGTAATTAGAACTTCTAAATATGCAGCAGAAGAAGATATACAAATGACAACTATAGCTCCAAAAGATATGGTAGATATTTCAGCAACAAATGGTAGTGTTATGCTACTTGACAAAGATGGAAATAGCTATACATATGGAGACAATAGTAAAGGTCAAGCAGGAATTGGATCAAACAGCGGAGATGTTGAATTAAGCAAAATAGACATGGTAGAAGGAAAAACATATTTTGGCATTGGGGCTGGATTCAAGAATAATTATGTAATAGATACAGAAGGATTTGTATATGCAGCAGGAGATAATGAATATGGACAACTTGGAAATGGAACATATGATAACAGCGATACATTTACTCTAGTTGGAGACAGAAAATTTGAAATTGTTCCAAGTTCAAGACTAATGAAACAACCAGAAGAAGAGACAGTAACAATAAAAGCAAATATCTTCAATGTATTTAATCATAATGAAAGAAAACTAACAGACTATACTTGGGAATCAAGTAATAGTGATATAGTAAGTGTAGATAATGGCATACTAGTTGCACAAGATATGGGTGAAGCTACAATTACTGCTACTGATAAAATTACAGGAGAAAAAGCAACAGCATTAAGAGTAGTACAACCATTAGATGAGCAAAGAATTCAATCAATTAGTGTAAATGGTGTAGAGGCTGAAGTTTCTGGAGAAAACAAATATGAAGTATCAGTAGAAAAAAATCCAGATGGAACAGGAACACTAAGAATAGTAACAAAAGATGCAACAGATCAAATTAGTATTGACAATGGCACAACTTATGTTACAGCATCATTAACACAAGATATTCTATTAGATACAAATCCAAAAATTGTTAAAATAAAAGTAAAAGCAAGTAATGGAAGAACTGTAGATTATGTTTTAACAATAAATGTTTTATCAAATGATGCAAGTCTAAAAGAAATATCTGTAGATAGTGTAGCTGCTACAGCCATAAGTACTACAGAATATGAAATAATTGTAGGAAATGATGTAATAAAACCAGAAGTTCATGCAGTAACAAATAATTCAAATGCAACAATAAGTATAGATTCAAGCGTTCCAGAAAAATTAGAGGCAACAAAAACAATTGACATGAAAAATGTAATAAAGAAAACTATACCTATTCAAGTAACTGCTGAAAACGGTGATAAAGTAACATATACACTTACAATATATAAAGAAGATGCTTTAACAGAGCTAGAATCTGTTATGGTAGATGGAAATGAAGCAACCAAATTAAGTAATAATAACTATAAAGCAATAATTCCAAAAGATGAATTATCTGCAGAAGTAGTTGCTAAGACCTTATATCCAAAAGCAAATGTTGAAATTAATGGCCTAGGACAAGAAATAAATATAACAACAAAAACTATTGCAACTATAAATAATGAAACAATTGTTAAGATATATGTAAGAGCAGGAGAAGGAGAAACTGAAAGAGAAAGAGAATATACACTAACAATTGTAAGAGAAGGAACAGAAGATCTGCAAGGACTATTAGCAGTAACTGTAAATGGGGTAGAAATTAAACCAGTAGGAAAAGTATATGATGCATATATTGGAGAAAATGCAAATTCAGTAGAAGTAACAGCTATTACTATTAGTGACAAGGATTTAGTTCAAATAGGAGATAATGAGCAAAGTGTTCATATATCTACTGTAACACTAGATTCAAGTGAAATTACAAATACATATACAATTACAGTAACAGACCCTGATGACAGTACAATATCAAAACAATATACTTTGAATATTAAAAAACCATCAGCTGATAATAGCTTGAAATCTATTACAGTGGGAAATGAAGAATTCTCAGAAACTGCAATAAGACAAGAAGGTACAAATACATTTAAAGTTAGTATATCAGATAAATATACTAAAGCAGATGTAATAGCAGTAGCAGGTTTTGAACAAGCACAAGTAAGTATAAATTATGAAGAATATGAAAAAGGAGTATCAACAAGAGAGGTTGAAATTGGGGAAACAGAACCTACAAAAGTTGAAATCACTGTAAAAGCATTAAATGGTAATGAACAAACATATACTTTAGAAATTTATAGAAAGAATAGCAATAATAACTTACAAAAAGTATTAGTAGATGGTAGCGAGGCACAAATTAGTCAAATAGCAGAAAATACTTATGAATATACATTAGATAAAATAGTAGATAAAGTAACAATAGGAGCAATAACAGAAGATCCTGATGCAACTGTTGGAATAAATACTTATGAACAAGAAAAAGGAGCAACATATAGAGAAGTAGCCATGATAGGAAAACAAATCATAGTATATATCCCAGTAACAGCAGAAGATGGAATAGCAAAAGAATATCAATTAATAGTTAATGCTCTTCCAGACAATGTAAATCTTTTAAGTGTAAAAGTTAATGGAAAAGAAGCAAATGCTGTACCAGTTAATAAATATGAAGCAAAAGTAAATAAAAATGACCAAAGCTTTGAATTGTATGTTATTCCAGAAGATTCAAAAGCAAAAGTACAAATAGGAACAAATCCAGAAGTAGTAGGTACATCAAGTGCAGTTATTGCAAAAGATGCAGAAGAAGTTAAATTAACTATAAAAGTAACAGCACAAGATGGAACACAAGAAGAATATATCTTAACAGTTTCTAATCAGTCAGATGACTGCGAGTTAGCAATCTTAAAAGTAGATGACGAAATTATAGAACCAGCTGAAGATGGAAAATACTATGTAGATAAGAAATTCTTGACTGAAGAAATAAAAGTACAAGCAATTGCAAATAACAATTATGCAACTGTAAGCATTAATGGTACAACTCCAACACTTGAAGAACAAACTTCAATGGTTACAATGCCAGATGAAGAAAATACTGTTAGAATAATGATAACAGCAGAAGATGGAACACAAAAAGAATACATTTTAACTGTAAAGAGATTATCAAATGAAGTAGGAATAAGTGCTTATGTAGAAATAAGAGAAAATCGAGCTATGGAATATAGAGAAGTATCATAAGATGAAACGGGTAAGGCAATTGTTAGAATTGGAAACCAAGAAGCCACAAATGTAAAAGTAGTTGCAAAAGATGAACTTGCAAAAGTTTCTATACAAGCAGAATTGCCTCAAGAAAAAGAAATGGAAAAGGAAATTGCTACAATACAAGATGAGACAAAAGTAACTATCCAAGTAATAGCACAAGATGGAACAATTGGAAATTACGAAATTACTCTAGTAAGAGCATCAAATAATAATAACTTATTAGAATTAAAAGCAGATGGAATAAATAGTTCTGATATATTAAAAACATCAGATACTGAATATTTGATGAAAATACCAGATACTATGAATGAATTAAATCTTACTGCAATAGCTGAAAATGAGTATGCAACTGTAAAAATTGCAGATGGAGAATATTCTGTTGATTCTAATAGTAAAACAGAAGTTATTACTGCAGATGAAAAGGTAACAGAAATAAAAGTTTATGTAAAAGCTGAAAATGGTGATGAAAAAGAGTATAAAGTAACAATCCAAAAGGTAACAGACTTAAAGTTGGCTAGTGTAAAAGTAGATGGAGAAGAGTGTATTAGGGAAGATGGAAATTATGTGGCATTTATAAATAAAGATACACAAGAAGTAGGATTAAGTATCAAACCTAATAACCCAATTGCACTTGTATCTACAAAATTAGAAGAAGATGAAGAATTTAGTGAAGCTGTAGCACAAGAAACTCATATTAGACAAGTAAAAATATCAAAAGATGAAACAATTGTATTAATAAGAGTCGGGGACCCAAATGATTTATCAAGAATTGAAGAATATACAGTAGTAATAAAATATAAATCATCAGATTCTAATCTAGAGATGATAAAAGTTGATGGAAAAGACCCAATAAAAACAGAAGATGGATATTATGCAACAACATCTAGTGAGGCAATAGATAGTGGAATTTTTGTAAAAGCTACAAATAAATATGCAAATGTTAAAATAGCAGAAGAAGATGCAGAGCAAGGTCAAAGTACAAAAACTATAACATTAAGCAAAGAAAAAATAACAACATTTATAGTTACAATCACATCACAAGATGGAACATCACAAAATACATTTAATATTACTATTGAAAGAAAATCAAAAGATACAAGTTGCGAGATTTTAATAAATAATGAAACAGCAGATGAAATTGACGAAAAAACAAATACTTATACTAAATATATTAATAGAGACCTAGAAGAAGCAACAATAACAGTTACTACAACAAGTGATGTTGCAACTGTTGAAATGGCAGGAGAAAGTGCAACGAAAACCTTAACAAAAGTAGTAAGTATTGCAAATGAAACAACAACTATGGAGGTTATTGTAACTTCAGAAAGTGGAGAAACAGAAAACTATCATGTAAATATCGTTAAGAAATCTACTGATAATACAATTGCTACTATAAAAGTAGACAATAAAATAGTAGAAGAAAATGAAGAAGGAAACTATGTAGCAACTGTATATGACAAAGGTTTAGATATACAAAATGTTTTAGTAGAAGTAGTAGCAAATGAGCCTCATGCAAAAGTACAAATTGGTGATGGAACTGAATGGTATACAGCAGTAGGAAGATCCACAGTAACATTCAAAGATGGAAATAGAACAATAACATTAAATGTAAATGTACAATCACAAGATAGCTCAACAGAGAAATTAACAAAAGAATTGACAATAAACTTAATTTCAGATGATGTTACAATTAAATCAGTAAAAAATGGAGACAAGATAGTAACAGAATATGACCCAACCACACATACATATTATGAATTCTTAGATAAAGAGGTTAAAGAAATTAGTCTTGTGATTGAAGCAAATAATAATTACACTACATTAACATCAGGAGAAATAGAGGCAGCAGGAATAATAACTATAAATAATATTGCTGTACAAGATGCAGAGGAAATGACAATAACATTTAAAGCAACTGCTGAAACAGGAAGAAAGCAAGAATATACAGTAAAATTACTTAGAAAATCTGATAATGCAAATGCAGCACATATTTATGTAGATGGAGTAGATATTATAAATAACTTTGAAGATGTTGAATCTGTACCTACAACTATAATATCAATTAGTAGAAACAAAAATAGTAGTCAGATAAAAGTAATTCCTGAAAATGCATATGCAAATATTAAGATTGGAGACTTTGATGCAAATGTAGGTGAAACACAAGCAAATGTTCCATTAGATACAAACTTAGGAACTATCACAGTACCAATAGTTATAACTTCGCAAGATGGAAAAGTAGTAAAAACATATAACATCATGTTTGTACGTTTATCAAATGATACAAAGATACAATGGCTAGAGGTAAACGGAAAACATGTAATAGAGGACGAAGAAGGTAACTATGAAGTAACACTGGCAGCTTCAGAAAAAAATGCTAATGTAAAAATAACATTATCTAATGTACTTGCAAAAGTAACTATGGGTGGAGAAGAAAAACAAGGTTATTTAGAAGAAAATGTTATTTTACCAGAAACAGGAGATACAGTAAAAACAATTACTGTAACAGCCGTTGATGGAACAGTAAGAACTTGTACATTAACTATCCATAAACAAGTAAATGATTTAGGATTAGATAAGGTATATGTAGATAACAGGTTAGCAACAAAAATAGATGATACAACATTTGAAATAGATATTAAAAAAGGAACAACATTAGCAGACATAAGGGCAATAGCAAGCAATAGTGAAGAATATGTAAGTATTAGTGGAAATAGTAATATGAAAGGCGAAAATACTTATACAGATTGCTCAATCGAAGACAAAGTAGTAAAAATAAAAGTAACTGCTATGTTTGAAGGTAAAGTTGACCAAGAAAAAGAATATAGCCTAATTATAAAAGAAATAGAAGATCCTGATATATTAGAAGACTTAAAAGTAACGATTAAAATAGATGATGAAGAAATTCTTCCTAATGAAAACGGAGACTATGTAAAAGTTGTAAATAGTAACAAGGACAATGCAGCATTATGGGCAGGAGTAACGTCAGAGACATCTAAAGTCAAAATAGCTGATAGGAATGGAGAAACAGAATATGAAAATCCATCAATCCAGAAAAATATAAGTCTACAAGAAGCTACAACAGAAGTAACAGTAACTGTTCAAAACGGAGCATTAGAAGAAAAAGAATACAAGGTATATATTATTAAGGATGTACAAGAATTAGACTTAAAATCTGTATTTGTAGACAATAGACAAGCAACTAGAATAGACGATACAAATTACAAAATAGATATTGTAAAAGGTACTACAAAAGTTGATATAAAAGCTATATTATATGAAGACACAGAATATGTATCAATTGCAGGAAATGAAGCAACTATTGCAGAAAATACATATACAGGATATGAAATAGCAAATGGATATGTAATTAAAATTGTTGCATCTAATGGGGTAGATAAAACAGCTGAAGATTACATTGAAAAAGAATATACATTAACATTAAAAGAAGTTGAAAATGTAGAAGACTTAAGTGACTTACAATTAACAATTAGAGTTGACAATGAAGAAGCCCAAAAACAAGAAGATGGAATATATATAGCAAAAGTAGAAAAAGACAAATTAAATGCATTAGTTGAAGCAATATCTAATTCAAATACAACTAAGGTTAAAATTGGAGATACAGAATTTAGTATAAGAGAAGCAAGAAGAAGGGTTGACTTACCTGATAATGTTACAAAAGTTGAAATCACAGCACAAAATGGTGCAGGAGATGAAGTAACATATAAGTTATACATAGTAAAACAAGATACACCAGAAGAATCAGAAGCATCATTAAAAGAATTAAGAGTAGATTCTGAATTAGTAGAGCCAAATGAAGATGGAACATATGACATAGAACTAAAAGTAAATCAAATAAAACCTAATTTAGAAGCTATTGCAACACAAGAATTAGCATTTGTTTCAATAGATGGAAATATACCTACAAGAGGAACAAATAGTAAAGAAATAGATATGACAAATGAAACTGAAAAAGAAATTACAATTACAGTTACAGCAATAGATGGAACAGAAAAACAATATACAGTAAGAATACATAGGCTATCTGCAATAACTGGTAAAGTAATTACACAAGCAGTAGACCAAGAAAATCAAACAGCAAAAATCATAATATACAAGACATCAGATACAAGGGAAGAAAATGATATTGAAGACCCAAGAGAGGTAATTCAAGAGATTATGATAAATCCTGATGGAACATATACAATAGATTTAAAACCAGATGAATATGACATGGTTATCAGAAAAACATCATACCTAGAATATAGATTAACAAATATTGTAGTAGAAGATGGGGAAACTGTTACAATAAAAGATATCAATATTTATGCAGGTGATATAGTAAAATCAGGACAAATAGAAATAGATGACTTAGTAGCAATAGTAGATAACTATGGAACATTACAAGAATTACCAAGTGAAGTAGAAGATACAGTAAGAAATGGAATAATAGAAGGAAAAACAGCAGAAGAAATATTACAACAAATAAACGAAGGACAAACTGATACAGGAACAACAGGAACTGTAACAGAGGAAGAAATAAACAAATATGCAAACCAAATGATATATGACTTAAACGAAGATAAAGTAATAAACAGTAAAGATAGAACATTAATAAAAGCAAACTATGACAAAGTGGATGTAGTAGAAGTTTGGGTAAATCCAGAAGCAACACAAAATGATATTAGTAAGTTAAGCCAAGCAGTACAAAATAACGCTCTAAGTGGGGAAGAAGCACTAAGTACAAATAATGGTATTAGCAAGTCAAGTACTACAGTACAAGATAATGCTTTAAGTGGGGAAGAAGCAATAGGAACAAACAATGTTAAAAGCAAAGAGCAAAACAGTGTATTAAATGGGGATAATACACTAAGCTCTAACAGCAAAGCAGAAACAAGTACACAAACAAGTACACAAACACCAAATAGCAAAGGATTCATAAAGCCATTAGATGGAAATTATACAATAACATCAGAATATGGAACAAGAAAACACCCAGTAACAGGAGTCGTAAAAAAACATACAGGAATAGACCTAAGCGGAAAACATCATGCAAATGTATATGCAGTAGCAAATGGGGAAATAACATTTGCAGGAGTACAAAATGGATTTGGAAACTGTATAGAAATAAAACACACATTAAATGATGGAACAATAGTTTATTCATTCTATGCCCATTTATCAAAGATAGATGTCGAAATTGGGGATAAGGTACCAATCGGAGAAAAAATAGGTAATGAAGGAGGAGACCCAAATACAGACCAAAATCCTGGCTCAAGTACAGGACATCACTTACACTTTGAAATAAGAACTAAAAGTGGTTATGGAAATGATGTAAATCCATGTGAATTTATAGACTTTTAAAATGATTGATTAGGGATTGCAAATTATATGCAGTCCCTAATCTTTTAGAAGTTTTGATACTAAAAAAATCCTTATACAAAGTTTGTATAAGGATTTTTGGTGAGCCAAAACTTAACAAAAACAAACTATATTTTCTTTGCTCATGGATTTGCTACAAAATATAAAATATAAAAAAAGTGAATAAAAACACTTGACTTGCATATAATAATATAGTACAATATTAAGTACAAAATAACGTATAATATTTTGCAAAAAAGAAAGGAGTTGAATGTTATGCAAGCTATAAGTGTTAGTGAAGCAAGACAAAATTTTAAAAAATATTGTGATGATGTTGTAGAAAATAATGACATAATAATTGTAAGTAGAAATGGCAATGGTAAAGAAAATATGGTATGGATTGATTTGTCTGCTTATAATGAATTAAAAAAAGCACAAGAAAATTTACAATATTTGATGAAATTAGAAGAAAGTTATAAGCAACTAGATGAAGGTAAAGTTGTTGTCAAAACAATGGAAGAATTGGAGGCAATGGCTGATGAATAGTATTTTTACAGAAAGAGGCTGGAAAGATTATTTAAGCTGGCAAAATGAAGATAAAAAAACACTTAAAAGAATAAATATGTTACTAACTGATATACAAAGAAATGGTGCAGACAGTAGAATAGGAAAGGCTGAAATATTAAAAAACAGAGAAGGTTATAGCAAAAGAATAGATAAAGCCAATAGGTTAGTATATACATTCAATAGTAATGGTGATGTTGTAGTTTTATCTTGTAAGGGACATTATCAAAATTAAAAAAGCTAGAAATAATTCTAGTTTTTTTTTGTTTAAAATAATCAAAAATAAAAAATAGTCTTATACAATATTTTCGTATAAGACTTTTATGGTGAGCCGAAACTTGACAAAAACAAACTATATTTTCTTTAATAAGGAATTTACTACAAAATGTAGAATAAAGTAATTTAAAATATAATTTTATAAGAACTATCTTTCAAGCTCGAAAAAAGTCTAAATATAAAAATTTTTCAGACAATATATTTGATTTTGTGTAAATATGCACCACGATTATTTTTGATTTTGTGCAAAAACACACTTGAATTATTATTGATTTTGTGATAAACTATAATCAATCTCATATGAAGGAGAAGAATTAATGAAAAGAAAAGTTTATAATAACATTTTAAAATGGAAAGAAGAAAGCCAAGGAAAAACAGCTCTACTAGTTGAGGGAGCTAGACGTGTAGGTAAAAGTTATATTGTGGAAGAATTTGCAAAAGAAAATTATAAAAGTTATATACTAATAGATTTTTCTAAAGTATCAAAAGAAGTAAAAGAATTGTTTGATAATTATTTAGATAATTTAGATTACTTGTTCACATATATTGCAAATTATTATGGTGTAAAATTATATGAACGTGATACAGTATTTATATTTGATGAAATACAGTTTTGCCCAAGAGCAAGGGGAGCCATAAAACATTTAGTGGCTGATGGTAGATATGATTACATAGAAACAGGGTCTTTAATTTCAATTAAGAAAAATGTTAAAGATATTTTAATTCCATCAGAAGAAGAAAAAATTAAAATGAATCCAATGGATTTTGAAGAATTTCTATGGGCTATGGGAAATGATACTTTAATGGATTTTATAAAAGAATGTTATAAAAATAAAAAACAAATGGGGCAAGCATTACATAGAAAGGCAATGGATTATTTTAAAGAATATTTAATTGTTGGAGGTATGCCACAAGCAATTTTAGAATATAGAACATCAAGAGATTTTGAAAAGACAGATAAAATAAAAAGAAACATTTTAAATTTATATAGAGAGGATATAAGAAAATATTCTGATGACTTAAATTTAAAAGTTGAACAAATATTTGATACAATTCCCTCACAACTTCAAAAACACGAAAAAAAATTTAACATATCAGCTTTAGATGAAAATGCTAGATATAGAAATTTTGAAGGAGCTTTCTATTGGTTATCAGATGCATGCTTAATTAATATTGCACATAATACAACAGAGCCTAACATTGGATTGGGACAAAGAATAGATAGTAATAGTTTTAAATGTTACTTATTTGATACAGGGTTATTATTATCCATGACGTTTAACGAAAAAGCTATCATAAATGAAGAAATATACAAAAAAATATTGTTTAACAAATTATCTTTTAATGAAGGTATGATATTAGAAAATGTTGTATCTCAAATGTTAGTAGCAGAAGGTAGAAAATTATATTTCTTTTCAAGAAATGATAGAAATGATTCTGCAGAAACAATGGAAATAGACTTTTTAGTTTCTTCAGATAAAGTAACATCTAAACACAATATAATACCAATAGAGGTTAAATCAGGAAAAAGATATACTTTTTCTTCACTTACAAAGTTAAATAATAAATATAAAGAGTATTTAGGAGAATCAATTATAATACATACAAAAGATTTAAGAGAAGAAAATGAGATATTATATATTCCGGTATATATGAGTGGATTAGTATGATTATTTGAGAAAACAGATTAAATAAAAAAATCTTATACGAAGTGTTCGTATAAGATTTTTTTTGGTGAGCCAGGAGGGGTTCGAACCCCCGACCCCAGGCTTAGAAGGCCTGTGCTCTATCCAACTGAGCTACTGACCCATGTCTTGCGACCAGTTAATATAATACCACGAAAAAACCAAACTGTCAATAATTATTAACAAAAAAATTAAAAAAACCAATCACCCCAAAAGCAATAAAAATAAAATTAGACAAATTCTGAACAAAAGAACTACTAAACTTACTACCCAAAAATCTCCCAAGAAAAATCGCAATCAAATTACTACAAACCATACCAAAAATAGACCCCAAAATCAAAAACAATTTATACTCAGGATACTCAAGTCCAAGTCCTAAAGAAGCAAGAAAAGTCTTATCACCAAACTCACCAACAAAAATAGAAAAAGCAATAATAAATAAATAATTAATCTTCAAAGAAGAAATCTTACTCAAAAAATTAACTTTATGATCAGTTTTAGAAGAACCCAAAAGTTCAGAAGAACCATTTTTCTTAAACAGACCAAAAACGCCAAACAAAATAAAAGAAGAATAAGTAATAATAGACAAATAAACACTAAAATTACTATTCAAAGAAGCAATTTTACTACCAAAAATAATAGCCAAACCATGACTTAAAAAAGTACCAATAGCAACCCCAAGTAAAATATTTATAATCCTAAGTCTATTAGAAAAAGACAAAACCAAAAGTTGAGTTTTATCACCAAGCTCTGCCAAAAACACCATAAAAAAACTTATAAAAAAAGGATAAAAAACCATAAAAGCCTCCTAGTTTTAAGTTAATATATTAAAATATATATTCCAAAGCAAATAAAAAAATGAACACAAAAAAAGCACAAAAAATATTCAATTGTAAATTCTTTGTGAAAAACTTTACATTAAAAAAATTAAATGGTATTATACTTAGGGAAATAAAGAATTAAGGAGGAATCATTCGTGATAGAAGTAAAAAATGTTACAAAAAAGTATGGAAACATTGTAGCCGTAGATAATATCAGCTTCAACATAAACGAAGGTGAAATAATAGGCTTACTCGGACCAAATGGAGCAGGAAAAAGTACAACAATGAATATGATAACAGGATACATCGAACCAACTTCAGGAGAAATACTTGTAGGAGGTCTAAACATAGAAAAAAAGCCTAAAAAAGCAAAAAGAAAAATAGGTTACATGCCAGAAGGAGTACCACTATACACTGACTTAACAGTAAAAGAATTCGTAACATATATGGCAGAAATAAAAAAAGTAGAAAGAAGTAAGAGAAAAGAAAAAGTAGAAAAAATAATTGAACAAACAGGGCTAAAAGAAGTGGAAAAAAAATTAATAAAAAAACTATCAAGAGGATACAAACAAAGAGTAAGTATGGCAGGAGCACTAGTAGGAGAGCCAGAAATACTAATACTAGACGAACCAACAGTAGGACTAGACCCAAAACAAATAACAGAAATAAGAAACCTAATAAAAAATTTAGGAAAAAAACATACCATAATACTAAGTTCACATATTCTATCAGAAGTAAGCCAAATATGTGACAGAGTAATAATAATAAACAAAGGAAAAATAATTGCAATAGACACACCAGAAAATTTAGAAAATAAAGTAAACAAAACAAATAGCATTTATATAACAGTAGAAGATCCAGACAATAAAATGCAAACAATAAAAAACAAAATAAAAGAAATAAAAACCATAAAACAAGTTCATGAAAACGAAGACAAAACAAAACAATACATAATAGAAGCAGAAGGAAAAGAAGACCTAAGAAAAGCTCTATTTTCAGAACTTGCAAAAGAAAACATAACAATCTTTGAAATGAAAAAACCAGACGCAACACTAGAAGACGCTTTTATGCAACTAATAGAAGGAGGGGAAAAATAATGCTTGCAGTCATAAAAAAAGAATTAAAATACTATTTTTGCACACCAATAGGATATATTTTTATAGGAATATTTCTAATTGCATTTAGTATATCATTTTACCTTACAGTACTTACATATGGAAATGTAAATTTTGAATACATATTTTATTCAACGCCAACAATATTTGTACTAGCATTTTTAATACCACTACTTACAATGAGATCATTTTCAGAAGAAAGAAAAAATGGAACAGAACAACTATTACTTACATCACCACTAAGCATAACAAAAATCGTTTTAGGTAAATTCATATCTGCAATGTTAGTCACAATTATAACATCTATATTTACACTTATGTATTTTGGAATACTATGCTATTTTGGAATGCCACATATATCAACTGCAATAACAGCAATAATAGGATTTATACTATTTATGATGACATATGTAGCATTCGGAATATTTGCATCAAGCATAACAGAAAATCAAATAATAGCAGGAATTATATCAATAGCATTTTTTGTAATAACATGGGTACTTCCAAGTTTTAATGCAAATCTAGAAAGTATATCATTTATAAATATGCTATATGGCTATACACTAGGAACAATAGACATAGCAAACACAGTAACATTTATAAGCTTTACAATTGTATGTATATTATTAACAATAATAGTAATGCAAAGAAGAAAAAGTGTAAAATAGAGAAGGAGGGTTTACTTTGAAAGAAGAAAAAGACAAAAAACTACAATCTGACAATTCCAAACAAGAAGCAAATAAAAGCAAAAAAGAAAAGAAAGATAAAAAAGAAAAAGAAGAAAAACAAAGCAAATTTGTACGTACAATCAAGAAAAAATGGTTAATAGACGGTACAAGAACAATAATATTAATACTAATAATACTTGCAGCATTTATAGGATTAAATATATTAATGCAAAATCTAGAACTAACACCAATAGACTTAAGTCAAGAAAAACTATACACTCTAACAGATGAAAGTAAAGAAAAAGTAAAAAATATAGAAAAAGACATAAACCTATACTTTGTAGGCTATTCAGAAGGAGACCAAACACTAGAACTTGCAAAACAATATAATGAAGCAAACGACAAAATAATAGTAGAAGCAGTATCAGTAGAAAACAGACCAGACCTAGCTGAAAAATATGGATTTGAAAGCGGAGATACTGGAATAATAGTAGAATGTGGAGAAAAATATAAAGTTCTATCATATCAAGACCTAGTAACATATGACCAAACAACATATGAGACAATAGACATAGCAGAAGAAAGACTAACATCATCAATACTAACAGTCGCATCAGACACTGTACCAGTTGTTTACTTCCTAACAGGATATTCAGACTACACACTATCATATGGAATGCAATACTTAAATGTACTATTACAAAACGAAATATATGAAATAAAATCATTAGATATTTTAACAGAAGGAAAAGTACCAGATGATTGTGATACACTAGTAATAATAACACCAAACAACGATTTTGACGAAATCACTACAAACGCAATAATAGACTATATAAACTCAGGAAGAAACATATTATGGTTCAACTCAGTAATTGCACTAGAGCAAGACTTACCAAATGTAAACAAAATACTTGCATTATATGGAGTAAATCCATTTGAAGTAGGAGGAATAAGAGAGCAAGATTCAAGCAAAATGGTATATGATTCACCAGATCTAATAATGCCAGATACCTCATACCATAAAATTACAGAAAAAATTACAGATGGACTAATATTCTTAAATGCAACAAAAATAAATCTAGTATCTAGCGAAGAACTAGAAAACTTAAATGTAGTAGAAACAGACATATTAAACACAAGTTCAGAATCATACTTCAGAACAGACTTTAATAACACAAATAATGCAAAAACAGACTCAGAAGAATCAGGACCATTCTTAGTAGGTGCAGAACTAGAAAAAACAATAAAAGAAGCAAATGAAGAAACAAATGAAAGTGCACTAACTTCAAAACTTGTAATATATGGTGAAAGCATGTTCTTAACAGATGTACCATTAACATCATACACACAAGCACCTATTGTGCAATATAGACAAAACAAAGACTTAGCAATAAATTCAATAGCATATTTAGTAGACAGACAAGAAGACATAACAGCAAGAAAAAGCACAGGAACAGTAACATATACAGCAACAGAGCAAGAAAACAATATAATATTTGTAACAATCTTCGCAATTCCAATAATAATAATGGTAATAGGAATAATAGTATGGATAAAAAGACAAAGAAAAAAATAAAATAATTAAAACTTTAAGCACAATAATAAAATTATATAATAGAATTGTAAAATAAAATTATAGAATAAAATAATAAAAGCCCCATAAAATTATATGGGGTTTTTAGTGTGAAAAATAAAAAGTTAAAAAAGAGCATGATTAATAACAGTAGCGATTAAAATTTTTAAAAACAGGCTACTGTTTGAAAATAAATATATAATTAAATATTTTAATGAGGTTTAAATTGCAT
>CALXUX010000018.1 GCA_944391785.1 uncultured Clostridia bacterium | reverse complement strand
AAATTTTGCCAGTTTGAATATTGTAGAATAGGCATAAGTTCTCTAGCATACCAAAATTCAACACCATTTTCATCAATATGTTTTATATCTTCAAATGATTTATTGTTCTTACCAATCTCTTTCAATAATATCGTTTCCTTTCATAATATTTTACTTATTGCAAACATATTATAAAACAAATGTTTGTAAATGTCAATTGAATTTTCTTACTTTTTTAAATTTTTATATACATAATATTTTTACAGGACTTTGACTCTGTCATAAGTCCTACCCCCCTATGAGTTTTGACATGCTATCAAAACTTGGGGTTCTGCGAAACAAATTTACTATTTGACACCTACTGAAAAAAATTTTTTTACAAAAAAATACCATTCATTTCTGAATGATATTTGTATATGTCTGTTCTATTAGTTCGAACAGAAACGTCATTGGTGGGCAGGGATGGATTCGAACCATCGTACTCAAATGAGAACAGATTTACAGTCTGCCGCCTTTAGCCACTCGGCCACCTACCCATTTATTTTTGAGCTAATTAACAATGACAATGTATATTATAATTCTAAAATACTATTTTGTCAATATTATTTTCAAATTTTTTATTGCTATTTTGTTTCATATTTTTAAACAATGTGAAACAAAGCTATTTTACCACATTTGTTTCACATCATTATAAATATTAATCATAAATCTATAAACATTTTTGATATTACTTTACTATCAAAACTTAAAATGTTTTTATTGTATTCTTAATCTACTTATACAACTAAAATAATTTTATCAATAATTAGTTATTTTTTACTGAAGCAATATAGCAAGCTAAGTCAACTAATTTGTTTGAATATCCCCATTCATTATCATACCAAGCTATTAATTTAACAAATGTATCTGTTAGCATAATACCTGCTGTACTATCAAAAATTGATGTATGTGGATCTGTTATAAAATCTGAAGATACAACTGGTTCATCTGTATATTCAATTATACCTTTCATTTCATTTTCAGAAGCTTCTTTCATAACTTTACAAATTTCTTCATATGTTGTTGGTTTTGCTAAATTACAAGTTAAATCAACAACTGAAATATCAACTGTTGGAACTCTAAATGACATACCTGTTAATTTTCCATTTAATGGAGGGATAACTTTTCCAACTGCTTTTGCAGCACCTGTTGAAGATGGAATAATATTTGCAGAAGCAGCACGTCCACCTCTCCAATCTTTTTTAGAAGCTCCATCAACTGTTTTTTGTGTTGCTGTTGTACTATGAACTGTTGTCATTAAACCTTCTGTAATTCCAAAATTATCATTAATAACTTTTGCAAGTGGTGCTAAACAGTTTGTTGTGCAAGAAGCGTTTGAAACAATATTCATTTCTGGTTTATACTCTGTATGGTTAACACCCATAACAAACATTGGGGCATCTTTTGAAGGTGCACTAATTATAACTTGTTTTGCACCAGCATCTATATGAGCTTGTGCCTTTTCCATTGTTGTAAACACACCAGAACACTCTAAAACATATTCAACTCCTAAATTTCCCCAAGGGATATTATGTGGGTCCATTTCATTATATACTTTTATTTCTTTTCCATTTACTACTAAAACTCCATCTTTTGCTTCAACTGTTCCATTAAATCTTCCATGAACTGTATCATATTTTACCATATATGCCATATAATCTGCTGTAATAAATGGATCATTTATTGCTACTATTTCTACTCCTTCCTTTGCTAAAGCTGCTTGGAATGAAAGATTTCCGATTCTTCCGAATCCATTAATTCCTAATTTAACTGACATAATAAATTCCTCCTTTAAAACTTTTTTAACAAGCTTATTCTATACCAAAACAAATTAGTTTTCAAGTCCTTTTTTTAGTTTTTTTGGTTAATCGTGACCTGGTCACAGCTGACCAAATAGCTTTTCTAATGCTATTATAAACATTGCGTGTGACCAACCTAAGCCTAGTACCCAGTTGGGTTTTAGAGTGTTGTTGTCTATTTGTTCTCCTAGTATTGAGTGTTTTCCTGCTGTTTTTACTACGAAGTCGAATGTTTCTTTGGCTTTCTTTTTTTCTCCTGCTTCTAGGTAGTATAGTGTCATCCATAGGTTTGCTATTGGCCATGGGTTTCCGCATTTGTAGTGGTCTTGTTCGAATCTTTGGTAGCCTCCTGTGTATGTTCTTAGGCTTAGGTTTATTTTTTCTACTGTGTTTTGCATTTTCTTTTCTTTTGGTTTTATTATGTTAAATGGTGTGACTAACCCTAGTATGCTGATGTCCATTTTTTTGTCTTCTGCGTTTCTTACATATACTTTTTGGTTTTCGTCATATAGTTTTTCGTTTATGTATTGTTTTATTCCGAGCATTAGTTTTTGTATGCTTTTTTCGTTTTTTGCTATTTTTTCTTCTTTTAGTCTATTGTTTTCAAAGCCTGATACGTTTTTGTCTAGCGCTTTATATATGTTTAAGATGCTTTCAAATGCTGCGTATATACTTGCAGTAGAGTATAGGTGTATTCCTTCACACATTTCCCATAAGTCATAGCTTATATGATATTTGTGTTTTTTTGTTTTTTGTTTTTCTATTTCTTCTTTTACTATGTCTTTTTCATTTTCTTCTTGGTCTTCTAGTTCTAGCCAGTCTTTTACATATCCTTTTAAGAATTCTATTGCTTTTTCACACATTTGTAGGTTGCTTTTTAGAAATTTTTCGTCTTTGGTGATTTTATAGTGTTCCCATATTCCATATACTACGCTTGCTGTTTCATCTATTTGGTATCCCCAGCAAGGTGCTAGACTGCCGTCTGTGTAAAATCTTTGTTCCCACATTCCATTTTTGCTTTGTGTTTTTTTGCAGAATGTGCTGTAGAATTTTTCTGTTTCTTTGTTCATTTTTAGTATGTCCATTGCTTTGCATACAAATACTGCATCTCTTGGCCAGCAGTATGAGTATCTTCCACATTGGGTCATTTTTTCGTCTACTTCTGGTGCTGCGATTATTCCTCCTGTTTCTTCGTTTGTAAGAAGTGGGAATAGTAGTATGCTTCTTTTGTATATTTCATATATTTTTTCTTCATATGAATTTGTTGGTTCTTTAAAATTTAAACCATCATGTTTTTTTAGGTATTTTCTCCAATATGTTTTTGTAGATATGTATTCTTTTTCGAAATCTATCTTTTTTATTCTTTCTATTTCATTTTCTACTTCTGATATGTTTTTGTTTTCTCCGATTAGTATGATTATTTGTATTTCTTTTTTTTCGTTTGGTTTTATTGTTCCTATGTCATAGCTTATGCTTGATTCTTTTGACATTCCTATATAGTCTTTATCGTATATTTCTCCTCTTTTTATTGTTTCTTTGCTTCCATTTATTTGATGTCTTTTTATTGGTTTTGATTTTGCAAATGTTGCAAATGTGAATTCATTGGCATATTGTACCATTCCTCCATCAATTATCTTTGCTCCTACTTGATTATTTGAATCTGATAGTAGTTCTGAGTGTATATAAAATTCTGCATTTAGGTCTATTTTTCCTTCATTTAAGAATATGTATTTTTTTGCAAGTACATTTTCTTTTATTAGAAAATAGTCTGTTTGTAGTATTTTTAGATTGAAGTATGTGTTTGTTATTTCTGTGTTTAATACATTTGTGTCTGTGTCATAATATTGGAAGTAGATATTGTTTATATCATCTGCTAGATATATTACATCTGAATTATTTATGCTTATTCCTGTGTGAAAAAAGTTTATGTATTGTCTATTATCTTTGTTTGGATAGTATATCCTTTGTAATTCTCCTTTTTTGGTAAATGTTGCAAGCATATTTTTGTTGCCTATTATTGCTTCATTTAAATATTTATCATTCATATTTTCCTTCTTTCTTACTTATATAAAAAGTCTTTTGTTTTTTTATTTTTCAAAACCTATCCTTCTATTACATTCAAAATTTGTTTTTCTAAGTCTTTTATCTTTTCATTTATTCTGAATATATCTTCATTTCTTAATTCTCTATTTGCTAAGTCATCTACTACAGCATCTTGCATATCTTTCATTTCGTCTTTTAATTTTTCTAGCCTTAGTATAACTTCAGATCTTAATGTTATTGGTATTTTTCTTTCTGTTTTATGTGTTAATTTAGCTTCTTCTTTTAGTTCATATGTATCACCAAATTCTGCAATTGTAACATCTAGGCCTGTTTCTTCTTGTATTTTATCTTTTAAGATTATTTGTGAATCTTCTTCTCCATGAACTAAGAATATTTTTTTTGGCTTTTTTATAAATGAATATATAAAATTCATAAGTCCTTCTTGGTCTGCATGTCCTGAATATCCTTCTATATATTCAATTCTTGCATTTACTGCTATTTCTTCTCCAAATATCTTTACTTCTTTTGCTCCATTTACTATGTTATATCCAAGTGTTCCTGGTGCTTGATATCCTACAAATAGTATTGTGCTTTTGGGGTTCCATAAATTATGTTTTAGATGATGTTTTATTCTTCCTACATCACACATTCCACTTGCTGATATTATAATACTTGGTGTTGGGTCTTCATTTAGTGCTCTTGATTCTTCAGTTGTCATTGTAAATTTTAAACCTGGGAATTCAAGTGGATTTTCTCCTTTTGATATTTCTTTTTGAGTGTCTTCATCAAATAAGTCCATGTTTTCTTTGAAGACTTGTGTTGCAGATATTGCTAGGGGGCTATCTACATATACTGGTGCTTTCATTAGGGTTTTGTATTTTTTTCTAAATTCTTCGTCTTTTTTTATGTCTTTTAATTTGTCTATTTCGTATAATATTTCTTGTGTTCTTCCTACTGCAAATGATGGTATTACTACGGTTCCACCATTGTCTAGGGTTTCTGATACTACATCTAGGAATATTTCAGCTTTTTGGTCATTTCTCATATGTAATCTACTTCCATATGTTGATTCCATAACTAAAAAGTCTGTATCTTCAATCATTGTTGGCTCACTTAATAATGGTATATCATTATTTCCTAGGTCTCCTGTAAATACTGTTTTTGTTTGTTTTCCATCTTCTTTTACCCATAGTTCTATAATGCTTGAACCTAACATATGTCCTGCATCATTAAATCTTACAAATATGTCTTTTGTAATTTCTATTATTTCATCATATTTTACTGGAGTAAATATTTCTAAACATTTTAAAGCATCTTCTGCTGTGTATAGTGGTTCTTGCGTTTTTTCTCCTTTTCTTATTCTTTTTTTATTTTTCCATTCATTTTCTTGTTCTTGAATATGGCCACTGTCTGGTAACATTATTGCACATAGGTCACATGTTGCTTTATGTGCATATATTTTGTTTCTGTATCCTTCTTTATAAAGTTTTGGAATTCTTCCTGAGTGGTCTATGTGTGCATGTGTTAATAACATAAAGTCTATTTCTTTTGGATTAAATTCAAATTCTTGATAGTTTTCTTCTTCTAGTTCTGCTTTTCCTTGCCACAGTCCACAGTCTACTAGGAATTTTTTTCCTGCAGCTTCTACTAGATAATTTGAGCCTGTTACAGTTTTTGTTGCTCCTAAAAATGTAATTTTCATATATTTCCACCTTTGCTTATTATTTAGGTTTTATATGGTTACCTATAAACCTTTATAAATGTAATTTTCATATTTTTATTATGGTTTTTGCATTTTTATATAGTCTTTACCGAATTATTTTTATTCAAATAATTTTATTTTTCTATTTACTTTTATGTCTAAAGATTTTTTAGGTATATTTGTATCTATTGGTAATTTTATCTTTTCTTCAAACATTTTTTCATCAAATAATTGAATATAATAATTTTCTTTTTCTTTTGTTATTTTCATTTGCAAGTCTTCTAGCTTAATTATTCTAGAATAAAATACATTTTTTTCAATTTCATAATTTATTTTTTCATTTTTTGAATATGTATTAATTGCTTTTAAAATTTTTGCTTTATTTAGTAGTTCTTTTATAATCTTTTCTCTTTCTTTTTTTATTTCGTTTAACTCGCCTATTTTTGTATTTTCATTAAATGGTAATAAGTTATAATATCTAAATTGATATATTAATTTTGTTATTTCAGATTTATTTTCTATTTTCTTTATTTGCTTTTCTATTGCCTCTAAAAATAATTTTTGAAAGGCTATTATTTCTTCGTCTATTTTTTGCTCTATTTCTTTTTCACTAAGATCTACATATTCTAAGTATTTGCTTTTTTCTTCTAATTCTTGCTTTATTTCTATATAATTTTGTGGATTTAAGGTTTTGTTTAAATCTTCTATTTCCTCAAATAATTTTTCTCTTTCTCTTATCATTATGTCTGTTAAAACTCTGATGCTAAATATTTTTTTCTCTAGTGGCAAATTTTCATTTCTTTTTATGTATTCTTGCTCTAGCATTTTTTTGTTATTTATTATTGTGTCTTTTTCTTTTATAAGTTTTGTAATTTTCATTTTTTCATTTGTAACATTTTGTATAAATTCTTCTTTATTTTCCATTAATTCTATTTGGTCTTCTATATCTTTTTTTTGTTTTATAAATCTTTGCTTTTTTTCTTGGTCAAACCTAACATCTAGTAATACTGATATTTTAGACAAGAGGTCAACTATATTTTTAGAAATTTTTTCTCCATAATTTTCTTCTAATAATATTTTAAATTTTTCAAAATAATCTAGCATATATTCAGAATTTGTTATCCATTTGTTTAAAAATTGATATCCAAGTAATATTCTTAAATTTTGATATATTAAATTGTGTTTTATACTTTCTATTTCTTTGGGAATGCTTGTCCATGAATAGCCATTAAAATCTCTTAATGGTTCTACCATATTTATATTACTTCCTATGTTGACAAGATCTGATATTGTTTCAGCTATTATTTGATATTTTTCATTTATTATTTTATCTTTTTTTGATATTTTGCTTATTGCATAAAGTACTTTTCTTTCTATCGGGAAGCAATATATTTCTTTTTTTTCTTTGTCTATTAAAAATGTTTTTCCTTGCATTTTTTCTGTTTCTTCTGAACGCATATTTACTATTTTTAGTTTATTACAATTATATTTTATTATTTCTATGTAATTTTTTATGTATTCTTCTTTTGTTTCTACATTTTGTTTTACTGTTTCTACATCTTTATATGCTGCTTCTATTTTGTATAATATACTAAGTAATATACTTTTTGCGTTTTCTGCAAAGTCTTTTTCTTCTAATATTGTTTCTAGTTCATTATTATAATCTTTTTTAACTATTTTTTCTATTAAGTTTTCTTTCTTCTTTGGCATATTAGAAATCCTTTCTCTTTATTTTAAGTTTTTTCTTGATTGCAAATCTTACTCTTGTGCCGTTTCTACAGTTTCAGGTGCACCCATTTTTAGTTCTTCCCATCTTTCTTTACTCATTAAAACTTCTCGTGGTTTGCTTCCTTGGTAACCTGAAATTATACCTCTTTCTTCCATTTGGTCTATTATTCTGCCTGCTCTTGCATATCCTACTTTAAATCTTCTTTGTATGAATGATGTGGAAGCTTGCCCTGTTTCTATTACTGTTTCTATTGCTTCGTTTAAAAATGGATCTGTATCATCATCTTCTGCTTGCTCTGCAGCTAGGTCTTTTTCTGTTTTATTGTTATTTTCTATGCTTTCTAGAATGTCTTCATTATATTTTGCTGTTCCGTTTTGTTTTATGAAGTCTACAATTTTTTCTACTTCATCATCTGATACAAATGCTCCTTGTACTCTTACAGGTTTTGGGTATCCTGTTGGGAAGAATAGCATGTCTCCTTTTCCAAGTAGTTTTTCAGCACCTATTGTGTCTAATATTGTTCTTGAGTCTATTTGTGAAGATACTGCAAATGCTATTCTTGATGGAATGTTTGCTTTGATTAGCCCTGTTATAACATCAACAGATGGTCTTTGTGTTGCAATAACTAAGTGCATTCCTGCTGCTCTTGCTTTTTGTGCTAATCTACAAATTGCTTCTTCTACATCTTTTGCTGCTACCATCATTAAGTCTGCAAGCTCGTCTACTATTATTACTATTTGAGGTAATACTCCTATTCCTCCTTCTTTTTCAATAGCTTTATTATATCCTTTTAAGTCTCTTACTCCTTTTGATGCAAATTTATTGTATCTATCATCCATTTCTTGCACAGCCCAAGCAAGTGCTCCTGCTGCTTTTTTAGGGTCTGTTACTACTGGTATTAATAAATGTGGTATACCATTGTATACTGATAGTTCTACAACTTTTGGGTCTACCATAACAAGTTTTACTTCACTTGGTTTTGCTTTATAGATTATGCTTGTTATTATTGTGTTTATACATACACTCTTTCCTGATCCTGTTGCTCCTGCAATTAATACGTGTGGCATTTTTGCAATATCTGCAAGCTCTATATTTCCTGCTACATCTTTTCCTAGTGCTACTGTTAATTTTGATTTACTTTCTGTAAATTCGCTACTTTCTAGAACTTCTCTTAGATGTACTGATTCTTTTTCTTTATTTGGAACTTCTATTCCTACTGCTTGTTTTCCTGGTATTGGAGCTTCTATTCTTATGGTTTCTGCAGCTAAGTTTAATGCTATATCATCTGCTAGGTTTGCAATTTTGCTAACTCTTACTCCTTCTGCTGGTTTTAATTCATATCTTGTTATTGCAGGGCCTACTGAAACATTTTCTACTTTTGCAGATACTCCAAAACTATATAGTGTTTTTTGAAGTTTTGCTGCTGTATCTGTTAAAGCTTTTGCTCCTCCTTTTATAGCTTTTTTACTAGGTTTACTTAGTATTTCTAATGGAGGATATTCATAGTTTTCATCTTCTACTACCATAGCATGTTCTAGTTGCAATACTTCTTTGGTTTTTTCTTCCTTTTTTTCTTCTTCTGTTTTAAATAAATTATTTTCTAGTACATCTGGTTGCATCTTTTCTTTTGCAAGTTTTTTGGTTTCTTTTGTAAGTGGAACTATATCATCATTTGAATGATCATATTTTTTTAGTTTTCCTTTATTTTCTTCATCTACAAAAGTTCCACCAAAATTGATTTGTATTTGGTCTGCTATTTCTCCTGGATCATTTATAGGTGCTTCTAGTACTTTTCTTCTTTCTAGTTCTTTTTCTAATTCTTTTTGTTTTTCCTTTTGTTTTGCTTTTTGATTTTCTCTTTCATTTCTTCTTTTTTCTCTTAGGTATTCTCTTTCTTCTAATGCTTCTTCTCTATCTATTCTTCTTTGTTCTTGCATTTCTTCTCTTTTATCTCTTGATTTTTCCATAAAATCATTTATTATGTCTTGAGTATTTATTCCGAACATGAATACTAGCAAAACTATTGCTACTCCTATTGATAAAATTATTGCACCAACTGTTCCTAAAAGATTTACAAGTGGAACTGCAAGAAGTGCTCCCATTGCTCCACCACCACTACCTGATGCTCCAATTGCATATGCATCTTTCATAACTTCTGCTAAATCTTTTTGAGTTGTAAGCTCTCCTGCTGATATTTGAATTGCTGACATAAGTACTGTTATACTGATTAAAAATATTGTGTATTGTATTATTTTATAATATAAATCATTTCTATCTTCACATGCGATTTTTATTGCTATTGCGAAAATTCCTATTGGCAAAACATATCTGATAATTCCCATAATTCCACCAAGTATTTCACTTAGCTTTATTCCTATTACTCCTGATTTTGTATAAATTAGCACACCAAGTAAAATACTAATTACAATTAGTATTACAATTGCTAAATCTATTTTAGATGCTGATCTTTTGTTTTTTCTTGCATTTTTTGTGTTACTTCTTTTTTTATATGTCCTTTTTCTTGCCAATTTAAGTTCCCTTCCTTCTTTTACTTTTGTTTTTACGTTTTTCATATCTATTCTATATTATTTTAAAATAAAAATCTATACTTTTTATATATTTTTTTAATATTTGTAAGTTATATTTATATTATTTTTGGATATACTTTTATTAATAAAATTAGGAGGGATTAAAAATGGATTTACAAAGAGTTCATAATATTTTAGATAATAAAGAAAAATGTGATATTTTTTATGATGAAAGACCTGTTTGGATTCAAGGGATTAACCAACATGTGGCTAAAATTGGATTTATTGATAATTTTGAGGAAAAGGATGTTTTTATAGAAGATTTGTATGAAAAAAATTTGTATAATTAGTTTGATTTGAATTTTTTAAATTCTAGTTTTTTAGTTTGTGGTTTTGTTTTAAAAATAAAGCATAAATAGAAGTAATATATAATTTTTTATCTAAATTCTATATACTTTTAGATATAAAATTATATATTACTTCCGACAACTAAAATTCAATTTTTTCATCTATCCATTCTTCTAGTTTATTAATATCTATTCTAATTTGTTCCATTGTATCTCTATCTCTTATTGTTACAGTGTCGTTTTCTAATGTTTCAAAGTCTACTGTTACACAATAAGGTGTTCCTATTTCATCTTCTCTTCTGTATCTTTTACCTATACTTCCTGCAATATCATAATCACACATATATTTTTTAGATAATTTGTTATATACTTCTTCTGCTTTATCAGACAATTTCTTTGATAATGGTAATACTGCAACTTTAAATGGTGAAAGTGCAGGGTGTAGATGTAGTACTGTTCTTGTATCTCCATCTTCTAATTTTTCTTCTTCATAACTATTACATAAAAATGCAAGTAATGCTCTGTCACATCCTAGTGATGGTTCAATACAGTATGGTATATATTTTTCGTTTGTTTCTGGATCTAAATATGATAAATCTTGTTTTGAGTGTTCCATGTGTTTACTTAAATCATAATCTGTTCTGTCTGCTATTCCCCAAAGTTCTCCCCAACCAAATGGAAATGCAAATTCTATATCTGTTGTTGCTTTACTATAAAATACTAGTTCTTCTTTGCTGTGGTCTCTTAATCTAATATTTTCTTCTTTTATTCCTAGACTTATTAACCAGTTTTTGCAGAAATTTCTCCAGTATTCAAACCATTCTAAGTCTTCACCTGGTTTGCAGAAAAATTCAAGTTCCATTTGTTCAAATTCACGTGTTCTAAATATAAAGTTTCCTGGTGTTATTTCATTTCTGAATGCTTTTCCAATTTGTGCAATTCCCATTGGTAATTTTTTTCTTGTTGTTCTTTGTACGTTTTTGAAATTTACAAATATTCCTTGTGCTGTTTCTGGTCTTAAATATATTTCTGCTGTTTGATCTTCTGTTACTCCTTGAAATGTTTTAAACATTAAATTAAATTTTCTTATTCCTGTGAAATTTTCTTTTCCACAGTTTGGGCAAGCTATGTTGTGTTCTTTCATATAGTTTATCATTTTTTCGTCTGACCAACCATCTACTATTTGTTCACATCCATTTTCATGCATCCAATTTTCAATTAATTTGTCTGCTCTGTGTCTTGTTTTACATTCTTTACAATCTATTAGTGGGTCTGAAAAACTTCCTATATGTCCTGAAGCTACCCATGTTTCTGGATTCATTAATATTGCTGCATCTAATCCTACATTATGTTTGCTTTCTTGTATGAATTTTTTTCTCCAAGCATTTTTTATATTGTTTTTTAGTTCTACTCCTAATGGTCCATAATCCCAAGTATTTGCTAGTCCTCCATAAATTTCTGATCCTGCAAATATATACCCCCTGTTTTTACATAAATTTACTATTGTTTCCATAGATTCTACCATAAAAATTTCCTCCTTTTTTATTTTTTTACTAGATTAGACTTTTTATGTATTTTTTTATAAGATTTTTCTTAATTTTAAAAATCAAAAAAAGTCTCTAGCCTAAATGCTAGGGACGAATTTAATTTCCGCGTTTCCACCCTAATTCTTAAAATGTTTTTACATTTTAAGCTCTTAATTTTTTATTACTCCAAAGCTCCCCATACTAATTTATTGTAAGTATCTCACCATCACTTACTCTCTTTATAATAAATTTACTAGTATTTTTTCTTCTTCAACGTAATATATTTAAATTGGCAGGGGTAGAAGGATTCGAACCCTCACAGGCGGTTTTGGAGACCGATGTGCTACCATTGACACTATACCCCTTTGTTTTTTACTTTATTATATTAGCATAAATTGCTTTTTTGTGCAAGTACTTTTTGAAATTTTTTCTGTTTTACTCTATTTAACATTTTTATGTAAATTTTTGAAAAACTATTTATTTTTATAAAGAATTATAGTATAATTAATATGTAATTAAATTTTAGGAGGTCTTTTTTATGTGGCAGATTTGGCTCATTATCGCAAGTTTATTTTTTATAGGTGAAATTATTACAGTTGGATTTTTACTTTTTTGGTTTGGTTGTGGTGCATTAATTGCTATGATTAGTAGCTTTTTTGTAGACAATGTATTTATTCAAACTGTTATTTTTGTTATAGCATCTACTATTTGTCTATTTGCAACAAAACCTTTAGTTAAAAAAATTTCAAAAAATAAATCTGTTAAAACAAATGCTTTTTCTATAATTGGTAAATCTGCTTTAGTCATTAAAGATATAGACCCTCTTAAAGGTAAAGGGCAAATAAAAGTAGATTCAGAGATTTGGTCAGCTGAAAGTGAAGATAAAATGCCTATTCCAAAAGATGAAGAAGTTAAAGTTATTAAAATTGACGGCGTTAAAGCTGTTGTAAAAAAAATATAAATTGAAGTTAAATCTTCAAGTAAAAGGAGGATATTATGTGGTTTTTAATAGTACTAGTTATTATTATACTAATAATAGCATTTAAATCAATAAAAATTGTAAGGCAAGCCGAAGTTTATATTATAGAAAGATTAGGTAAATTTTATAAAGTAGCAGATGCTGGTCTTACTATAATAATTCCATTTTTTGATCATGTAAGAAGTGTGGTAAGTTTAAAACAACAAACAATGGACATTCCACCACAAGGAGTTATTACAAAAGACAATGTTACAATCACAATAGACACTGTTGTATTTTACCAAATAACAGACCCTGCAAAAGCAGTTTATGAAATTCAAAGCTTAAAGAAAGGTATTGAATATCTAGCAATCACAACAATTCGTGATATTATAGGTAAAATGGATTTAGACGAAACATTCAGTTCAAGAGATGGCATAAACACTCAATTAAGAGTTGTTCTAGATGATGCAACTGATAGATGGGGTTGTAAAATAGATAGAGTTGAAATTAAAGACATCACTCCACCTGCAGATATTAGAGATGCAATGGAAAAAGAAATGAATGCAGAAAGAAATAAAAGAGCCTTAATTCTAGAATCTGAAGCTCAAAGACAATCTGCAATTACAATAGCAGAAGGTAAAAAACAAGCAGCTATCCTAGAAGCAGATGCTGACAGAGAAGCTCAAATAAGACGTGCAGCTGGTGAAGCTCAAGCCATTAAAGAAGTTGCTGAAGCTAAAGCAAAAGAAATCGCTATGGTATATGAAGCTATTAAAAATGCAAACCCAGATGATAAATTAGTTCAATTAAAATCTCTAGAAGCCCTAGAAGAAGTTGCCAAAGGTGAAGCAAACAAAGTATTTATTCCTTTTGAAGCAACAGGTGCACTAGCAAGTCTTGGAACTTTATCTGAAGTTGTTAAAGAAAAAAAATAAATAATAGGCATTTACATATAAATAAACTTTAAAAAAGATACTTCAAATAGATTATAAAATCTTTTTGAAGTATCTTTTTTATTTTTACCTTGTTGTACTTTACTCTGCTATTCTTTACTTTGTTGCCATTTACTCTGCTATACTATATATTCAATAGTATTTTGTGGAAACGCTTTTTTCATTTTATCCAATAAAAATTTTTACTTTTCTCTTCTTTCATACACCACATACTCATAATCAAAACTATTTTCCAAATCCTTAGGACCTTTCTCTCTACTCACTTCTTTCCAAACATCCAAATTAATTTTTGGAAAAAACGTATCTCCCTCAAAATCTTTATGAATTTCTGTAACATACATTTTATTTACATATGGCATTAACAAATTATATATCATTGCACCACCAATTACAAAACATTCTTCCTCGCTTTCTATATATTCTTGAATTTCCAACATTGAATGTACTATTTTTACATTCTCATTTTCTACTTTAAAATCCGGATTTTGGCTAAATATAATATGTTTTCTATTTGGCAATATTCCTCCCAACGATTCAAACGTCTTCCTTCCCATTATAATTACATGCCCTGTTGTTAGGTTTTTGAATCTTTTTAAATCATCTTTTATATGCCATAAAAGTTTATTATCTTTTCCTATTATATTATTTTGTGCTTTTGCTACTATAATACTTAACATCTCAATTTCTCTCCTATTCTTTATTTTCTATCTAAATTGCAACTGGTATTTTTCCAAGTTTTATTTCTTTATTATAGTCATAACCTATTATTTCAAAATCTTCTACTTTAAATTGATAAAAATCTTTTGTTTTATTATTTATTTTTAGTTGTGGATGAACGTCTATTGCTTCTGCTGAGATTAATTTTTCTACTAATGGTATATGCCTATCATATATATGGCAATCTCCTATATTATGTGTTAATGTTCCAACTTCTAAATTTGATACTTGTGCAAACATATGTAAAAGTGCTGCATATTGCATTACATTCCATCCATTTGCTGTTAACATATCTTGTGAACGTTGGTTTAAAATTAAATGAAGTTTCCCATCCTTTACTAGCCATTGTGTTCCATAAGCACATGGTTCTAAATTCATATCTTTTAATTCTGAATGATTGAATATATTTGTCATTATTCTTCTGCTTGATGGATCATTTTTTAATAGATATAAACAGTAATCTACTTGGTCCATCTTCTTTATTCCTTCTTTTGTTTTAAATTCATATTTTTCAGCCATTTGATAGCCATATGCTTTTCCTATTGTTCCATCTTCTCCTGCCCATTGATCCCATATATGAGAGTTTAGGTCACTTATTTTATTAGATTTTTTTTGCCATATCCAAAGTATTTCATCTATTGCTCTTTTTATTGTGTTTGTGTTGTTTCTTAGTGTTATCATTGGAAATTCTTTTCCTACATCATATTTGTTTTGTACCCCTACAATTGATATATAGTTTGCCTCTTCACCATCTTCCCATCTTGTTCTTACATTTGTTCCTTTTGATGAATATCCATTTTTTAATATTTCTTTACATGTTTTTATGAATTGTTCATCTGCTTGTGTCATTTTTTACCCTCCTATTTCTTTTTTATTTTTATTTGTAGTTTTATACTTTTAAGTTTATTGTTTTTTTAACCTAGATTCCACTTTGGCACATATTCTTCTTCATGGTCTCCTAATTCTTGAAGATATCCATTTTCTATGTTTATACTATATACATAGTCTTCTATTTCTTTATATTCTTCTTTTGTTAATTTTCTGTTTATTTTGCTATTTTCTTTTGCTTTATATGTTGGAAAATATTGTGCCATTATACTTATATATACTTTTGGATCTATGTTTTCTTTTATATATTTTAAAATTTTTTTGCTATTTTGTATATTTCCTGGTAATATTAAATGCCTTATTATTAACCCTTTTTTTATGTTTCCGTTTTCATCTAGTTTGGTATAACCTACTTGTCTATACATTTCTTTGATTGCTTTTGTTGCAATTTCGAAATAACCATCTATATTTGAATATTTTTTTGCTGTTTTATCGTAATAATATTTTAGGTCTGGTAAATATATATCTATATAGCCTTCTAACATTTTTAGGGTTTTTATGTCATCATATCCATTTGAGTTATATATTATTGGTAGTTTTAGGCCTTTTTGTTTTGCAATAATTATTGCTTGTTTTATTTGTATTGCATAACTTGTTGGTGTTACTAAGTTAATATTTTCTGCTCCTTTATTTTGTTGGATTAAAAATATGTCTGCTAAGTCTTCTATCGTAATTTCCTTTCCTCTTCCTTGTTGACTTATTTCATAATTTTGACAATATATACAATTTAAATTACAGTTTGAAAAAAATACTGTTCCTGAACCATTTTTTCCACTTATGATTGGCTCTTCATAGTTATGGATAGAATATAATGCTATTTTGATATTTTTTCCAGCTCTGCACCTTCCGAGTTTTCCTTCTTCTCTATTTACTTTACATTTATGTGGACATATTGTACATTGTTTTATTATTTCTATTTCTCTATCTTTGTTATTTTGTTTGGTTTTTTGCATTTCATTTTCCTATTTATTTTTTAATTTTTTACACTTTTTACTATTAGATTGTCTTCATTGGTTTCTTCTAGTGTTATAGTTTTTTTGGTGAATTTATCTAGCTTGTTTTTTACTATATCTATTGCTTCTGTTTCACTGTCTGGATTTTCTATTGTGCTTATAATTTCTTCTTGTAGATTTTTTATGCATGCTTTGTTTTCTGTTTCTTGGGATTTATTTTCTTGAGCTTCAGTTTCTGCTTTTTCGTTTGTTTCAGTTTTTGCGGTTTCTGTTATATTTGAGTAGTCTTCTATGTATTCTGTTATTTCTACTGTGTATGTATTTTTTTCTTTTTGTATTTTGTTTATTAGGAAACTGTCTTCTTCATTGTCTAGTTCTATGTTTGATGCTATATATTTTTGCCTTTCTTCATTATATATAAATGATTCGTTTCCTTCTTTTGGAAATTCTTTGCTGAAGTTTTCGCCAAATATTTCTTTTGCTTTTGCTTCTATTTCTTCTTTTGTTAATTCATATTGTTCTAGATTGTTTTTTACACATTCCCATACCCATATGTCAGGTGCTTGATTTATTTCTTCAAATGTTGGTAGTGAATCTTTGGTAATTTCTCTCCATAAATATATTTTAGAAATGTAATTTTCTATTTTTTCTACTTCTTGTGCTGTTATTCTTATGTTTGATATTGTTTGTTTTTTATATATCAACATTCCTAAAAATATTACTAGTAATACCACAATTATTACTACCATTTTTTTCATTAGCTTTTTGCCTCCTATTTTTTCTTATATTATTTTAGAGTGGTTTTGTGTAATTTTATTTTATTTTGATTATTTTGGTTGTATAAATAATTTATATTATTTATTATTTGTTTTTTATTTTTTGTTTTTCTATTATTTAATATTTATTTTTTGTTTTATGTTTTGGTTTTTTATTTTACTTGGCTTAATAAGTTTATTTTTTCTTCTTTTGGATCTTCTGCAACTCCTGTTGCAATTACTGTTACTTCTACATCATCATACATATTTGGGTCTATTACTGTTCCAAAAATTACATTTGCATTTTCATTTATTCTGTCATTTACTAAACCTATTGCACTACTTACTTCTAATAGGCTTAAGTCTTTGTTTCCTTTTACATTAAATATTACTCCTTTTGCTCCATCTATTTTGCTTTCTGTTAATGGGTTTGTTATTGCTTGTTTTACTGCATCTTCTACTTTTCTTTCTCCTGATGCTCTTCCTATTCCCATGTATGCTTTTCCATTATATTTCATTGTTGTTCTTATGTCTGCAAAGTCTATGTTTACTTCTCCTGTTGATGTTAATAGATCTGTTACTCCTGTTATTCCTTGTTCTAATATTTTGTCTGCTAATGAAAATGCTGTATTTAATGTTACTTTTTCGTCTGTTATTCCTAATAGATTGTCATTTAATACTATTATTAGGTCATCTACATTATTTTTTAGTTTTTGTATACCATATTCTGCTCTTACTTTTCTTGCTTTTCCTTCAAATTTGAATGGTTTTGTTACTACTCCTATTGTTAATATTCCCATTTCTTTTGCAATTTCTGCAACGACTGGGGCTGCTCCTGTTCCTGTTCCTCCTCCCATTCCTGCTGTGATAAATACCATGTCTGCTCCTTGAAGAATTTGTTTTATTTCTTCTTTGCTTTCTATTGCTGCTTTTTCTCCTATGTTTTCATTTGCACCTGCTCCTAGCCCTTTTGTTGTTTCTATTCCTATTTGTATTGCATTGTTAGTTTTGGCTCTTTTTAGTGTTCCTATTTCAGTATTTAGTAAGTAAAATGTTACTCCTTTTACTTTATCTTCTATCATTCTGTTTACTGCGTTATTTCCTGCTCCTCCTACTCCTATTACTTTTATCTTTGGTGCTTTATTTATTTCTTTTTGTTCGTTATACATATATTTCCTCCTTATCTTGTGCTGGATATATTTGTATCACATTTTTTAGATAAATTCAATGTTTTTTTGATATATTTCTTAATTTCATTTTTTTGATATATTTTAATTTGCAAATTTATTTTATTTGATTTGTAAATTTATTTTTTGACTTTTTTTCCCAATTATGTTATAGTTTTGTTGATACCGTTTTTTTATTTTTTTAAGGAGGCTATTCTTATGAATAAAAATAAAATTGCCTTTTTAATAGTTGTTGCAATAGTTGTAATTATAGGAGGATTTATTCTTTTTTCTCCACATCCTACTGTAACTGTTTTCATTATTTGTTTTATCTTAGCAGTTATTTCAAAATTGTTAAGGTGAAATTATTAAAAATCCAGCTTTTTTATTTTAGCTGGATTTTTTCTTTTTATTATTTTTTTATTTTGTATCTTTTTTAATCTAGTCCACCGTTATATAATACAAATCCTGTTTTTCTACTTACTAATTTTCCTTCTTGATATACATTATATAATACTAGGTATCTTCCATCTATTATACCATAACAATTTGCTTCTTCATATGGGAATATTGTTCCTATTTTTGTTGTGAAGGCTGTGTCTGCATATACTGTTTCGTTTGTGCTTCCATTTTTCCAAATTTTTGCCATTTCGAATTCTCCTTTCTCTTGATTGTTTTGTGTGTTTTCGTTTTCTTTTATTGGTTCTTGATTATTTTCTTCTGGTTTTGTATTTCCAACTTGATTTATTAAATCTCTATACATATAATTTGTATCAACATTTCCTGATATTCCTTCTATATTTCCGTTTGATGAATTTTGCCATATATCATATTCACCTTGATAATGATTTGTTCCTGATTTATAACTTGCAATCCAGGTTGTATATCTTCTTTTTATTTCATCTTTATTTAAATAATTATTAAACCAGTTTTCATTTGCATATACTCCTGCCCATAGTTTTGAATTTTCTATTATTGTGTTAAATTCAATACATATATTTGTTAATTTTTCTTTTCCTAAGTTTGATATTGTATTGTCTTCTAGGTCTATATATATTGGTAAATCCAGTTTTTTGTCTTTTATATTTTCAAGTATCCATTTAGCTCCTTGTTTTACTGTTTCTTCATTATTACAATAACAATATACATATATGCCTACTGGTATTTTTAGTCTTTTGCATTCTTCATAATTTCTTTGGAATTGTTTGTCTATTGTATGGTTATTATTATTTCCTATCCAACCAATTCTTATAATTGCAAAATCGATGTGTGATTTTACTTTATCCCAGTTGATCTCTCCTTGATGTTCTGAGACATCTATTCCAAACATTTTATTTTTCCTCCTTGTTTGTTATCTTTTTTAGGTCTGCTATTCCTCCGGCTGACATCGCTCCAAATATGCAGGTTATTATTGTTTCTAATACTGTCATATTTTCTACTTTAAATAAAATACAAACTATACTGGCTATAATTGCAATTATTATATTTTGAAGTGGTATCCATTTGTTATCAATTTTTGTTAATTTGGTTATTTGACCAGTTATTAATGTTATTGCTGCTATTACTACTGAAATTGTTATTTGCATATCTTTATTCCTCCTTTTTTTCTTTTTAGGAAGATTATTAAGATTCTTTTTTACAATTTGTTGTTATTTTTTTCTTTATATAATATATGATTTTTTTTACTTTTTTGGGATAGAAAATTTGCTTGTGTCTATTTTTTCTATTTTTAATAATTTTATTTTGTTTTCTATTCCTCCTGCATATCCTGTTAGACTATTATTTGTTCCAATTACTCTGTGACATGGGATTATTATTGAGATTGGATTATGGCTTACTGCTCCTCCAACTGCTTGTTGTGACATTGATTTGATATTTTTAATTTTTGCAATTTTTTTTGCTATTTCTTTATATGTAGTTACTTCTCCATATGGTATATCACATAATAGCTTCCATACCATTTTTTGAAAGTCACTTCCTTTTGGTTCTAATTTTAGTTCTTGGGGTGAAACTTTTTTTCCTTGGAAATAACTATCTAGCCATGTTTTGGTTTTTTTTAATATTTCTATGTTTTCTCCTTTTTTTGCTTTATTTATTTCTTCTGTTAGGTTTGATAAATAATATTTTTGATTTTCAATCCATAAGCCTATTAGACTTTCTTTGTTACTTGCAAGTAGTAGATTTCCGATTGGTGAGTTATAGTTTGTTATATATATCATATTTTCCTCCTAGATTTTTACTTATCCTGAAGTATATACTGCCGTGTATTTTAGTTTTTAATAAATAAAAAAATTTTCATATTAAAATATTTTTTGAAAATTCGGAATTTGATTTTAACGAATTTGTTTGACATTTGTTTTATAAATGTAATTAACAACTTTTATATTTATTGTTATCATTATTCTAATATTAAAAATTATAAAAATCAATAACAGCAATAATGTTATCAGGGAAATTTAATAAACGTCAATTAACAAAGTAAATGCAATTAGTTTTTAATAAATAGTAAAAATTTTTCATATTAAAAAATATTTTTGGAAAATTTGAAATTTGATTTTAACGAATTTGTTTGACATTATAAAAAAATAACAACTTCCATTTTTCTGAAAGTTGCAATTTTCATTGGCTGGGCTGGCTAGATTCGAACTAGCGCATGCCAGAGTCAAAGTCTTTGAAGTTTAATGTTTGTTATTACTTTTTGTTTATGTTTAACATTTGATAAACCACCTATTTTTAGGCAAATTTTAAAATTATTTTTAATATTTTTTGATTTAATAATGTTTATTAACTTTTGGATTTTTTTAAGATT
>CALXUX010000017.1 GCA_944391785.1 uncultured Clostridia bacterium | reverse complement strand
TTTTCTTCTCCATAGTTTGTAAAATACCACATTGCTGCTTGTTGTGTTGCTTTTATATCATCATCTGTTAGTGCAAATTCGTTTTCTCCATCTACTATTCCTGCATCATCTAATAATTTTGCTCTTTCTTCTGCTGTTGATACTCCTGGAAGATATATTAAATCTGCTAGTGCTAACAAATTATTATATTGACCATTATTTACTAAATTATTCAAGACTGAATTTTGTGCTGCAATTTGAGCTCTTTCTGTTTTCATATCATATTTTAAATTATATGATTGCTCTTTACTTGTGTCTGAAAAACCTACTCCTGCTTTTACACAATATACATTTACTTCTGTTGGATTTGAATAATTTGAGTCACTATATTGTACTATATTCCAAATTTTAGCTGCTGTTGTTGTTGCTCCACCAGTATTTGGGTCACCTATTGCATAACCTAAGTTAGGTGTTGACATTGTTCTTAATTCTGTTATTCCGAAATATAATACTGGGTTTTGTGTTGCTGCTTTTGATACTATTGGTAAGATTGTTAATATAATCATTAAAACAACTGAATATAGAATTAATTTAATCTTTTTCATACAAATTCTCCTTCTTATATATAATAAGCTACATATAAATTTTACAACATTTTTTGAATTAGTCAATAACATTTTTTTCTATTATTTATATGTATTTATTTTAGTTTCTCAAAAGCCCTACGGATTTAGCAATTTGCTTATTTATATATGTAAAATTTACTACATTACAATTATATTACATTTTTGTATTTTATTCAAGTATTTATGTTAATAAAGTCTATGATTTATTATGTCCGCTAACATTTAACCCTTTTCTTAAATCTTAAAACCTATAATTATTTAATAATTTTATTTTTACTTTTATTCTATCCCCATAAAATAAATTGTTATTATAATTTTATACTATTTCTATATTTATAAACATATATTTTTTATAGAGGTAATCATATGTTTAAATTTTCTTATTTTTTTAAAATTATACTTGTATTTATATGTATATGTAGCTTTTTTAGTTTTTCATATGCAGATGACATTATGCCAGAAGAAGATGATTTTGACATTTCTTCATATCTAAATAGTGATATTGAAGCATCTAGTAATAGCTCTGAATTTCCTACTATAAATTCCAGGGCTTATGTTGTAATAGATAGAAAGTCCAGTACTGTTTTAGTTGGTAAAAATGAATATGCTAAAAAGAAAATGGCATCTACTACAAAAATTATGACTTCTTTAATTATAATTGAAAATTGTAATCTTTCAGATACTGTAACAATATCTAAAAAAGCAGCTAATACTGGTGGGTCTAGATTAGGCTTGAAAACTGGTGATAAAATTACTGTTCATGATTTACTATATGGCTTAATGCTTCGTTCAGGTAATGATGCTGCTGTTGCTCTTGCTGAATATACATCTGGTTCTATCCCTGAGTTTGCAAATTTGATGAATAAAAAAGCAGAAGAATTAGGGCTAACTAATACTCATTTTGTAACTCCACATGGTCTTGACCAAGATGAACATTATACTACTGCATATGAACTTGCTCTGCTTACAAATTATGCACTTAATAATTCTAAATTTTGCCAGATAGTTGGTAGTAAGACTTATACTATCACTATTAATGGTTACCCTAGAACATTAACTAATACAAATGAATTATTAGGAGTTTTAGATGGTGTCTATGGAGTAAAAACTGGCTTTACAAATGGTGCTAATAGATGTTTAGTAACTTCTTGTAAAAGAGGAGTGGATATTATTTGTGTAGTTTTAGGTGCTGATACTAAAAAATTTAGAACACAAGATAGTATAAAACTTATAAATTATAGTTTTTCTAATTTTTCTTATATAAATATTTCTGAAATAATAAATGATGAGTTTAATAAATGGAAAGAAGATAATTGCCAGAAATTTAATGTTTATAAAGGTATTAGCAATAATATTGAATTATATTACACAAAACCTTTTTCTGAGTTTATTCCTGTAAAAAAGGACTTGCAAAATAAGGTACATGTATATGTATCATGCAATTTCGAACAAAATGCCCCTTTGCTTAAAGATAATAAGATAGGTAATATTAGTATATATGTTGATACTCAATTACAATATACTCTTGATATATTAGTTAAAAACACTGTTAAAAAGAAAAATATTTTTGATTATTTATATGATTTTTGTTTTAACTTTAAATATTGTTTTAATGGATTATTTAAATAATATTTTATAGAATTTTTTTACTTTTTAAATATTAAGTACATATATTTTCACTGTTATAGTATCTTACAGCTTTTAAAAATTATTTTTATTATTTTAAGAAAATTTGTAATTTTTACAATATAAAAAAACTTGAATGATTTTACTTTAAGCATTCAAGTTTTTTATTTCCTATTTTACGTTTTCTTTTATGTATTCTACTACGTCTCCTACTGTTACAACTTTTTCTGCATCACTATCAGGAATTTCTATATCAAATTCTTCTTCTAGTGCCATTACTAATTCAACTATATCTAATGAATCAGCTCCTAAATCATCTATAAAAGATGCTTCCATAGTAACAGCTGTATCAGCTACACCTAATTGTTCAACAATTATTCCTTTTACTTTTTCTAATACTTCTTCTGAACTCATGATTTCGAGTTCACCTCCTCTCATGTTTGCAAATGATTTATTCATTTGATTGTTTTCAATTCATATGTCATTTATATTATATGTTTATATTTTTGTCAAGTAATTTATTAAATTATTTTCAAATTTATACTATTAAGTCAGATTTTTGCCTAAATCTAAGCATTTTTTCATTTATATATTTTTTATTTTTACTAATATTTTCTGATAACTGAATCTATAATTATCATTTAATATATAATTTATCTTATTAATTTATTAAATTCTAGCTCTCTTCTTGCATTTTTGCTTTTTCTTGTTGTTTTTGGAATTCTTCTATCATTTTGTCGACAGCTTTATTTTCTACAAATTTTTCTGCTTGTATAATTGTATATTCAAATAATAATTTATCACTACTTCCATGTGCTTTTACAACTGGTTTTTTTACTCCTAAGAATAATGCTCCACCATATGATTTATAATCCATTTTTTTGCTAAAATTCTTTATTGCTGGAAGTGCTGGAAGTGCACAAAGTTTTGTGAATAAATTTTTTGTTAAGCTTTCTGTTAATGTTCTTTTTACAAATTTCCCAAGACCTTCTGTTGTTTTTAAAAATACATTTCCTGTAAAGCCATCTGTAACTATTGCATCGATTTTTCCCGTAAAAGCATCTCTACCTTCTACATTTCCAACAAAGTTGATATCTAATTCTTCTGCTTTTTCTTTTAATAGGTTATAACTTTCTTTAACTAGTTCATTTCCTTTTGTTTCTTCTGTTCCTATGTTTAATAAACCTATTGCTGGTCTTTCTATTCCAAATGTATTTTTTATATAAATACTTGACATTTGTGCAAATTGTAGCAAGTTTATAGGCTTACAATTTGTATTTGAACCTGCATCTATTAATAATAATTGGCTTTTATATGCTGGTAATATTCCTGCTAATGCTGGTCTATCTATTCCTTTTATTCTTCCTACTAATAATGTTGCTCCTGTTAATAATGCTCCTGAATTTCCAGCAGATATAAATACATCTCCTTCTCCTTCTTTTAGCATTTTAAAACCTACAACCATTGAAGAGTCTTTTTTGTGTTTTATTGCTACTGTTGGTATATCACACATTTCTATTTCTTCTGTTGCATTTTTTATTTTTAGCCTATCAGATACTTGTTCTATTTCTTTTCCTGTAAATTCTTTTACTTTATTTCTTATAACTTCTTCTTTTCCTATTAGAATTATTTCTGCTTTTACTTTGTTTACTGCATTTATTGCACCTTGTATATTTGCATCTGGTGCATTGTCTCCGCCCATTGCGTCTAGTAATATTTTCATGTTAAATATCATTCCTTTCTTGTTTTGCTGTAATATTTGCAAAACAATTGCATTTTAGTTTAATTATTGCTATTTCTATTTCATATTATATTTTTAACATTAATATTTTATTATGCTTTTATAAAAAAAGCAAGTACTTTTTCTTAAATCGAGTAAGAAGCCAAAAAATATTTTTCTGTTCTTCTGTTTTTCTTATAGTAAAATTTCTATGTTTTTAGTTTAAATTTTTAGTAATATTTTAAATTTTTAAAAAATAATGTTCTTTCTTTTAAAATTGCACGTAAAATAGCCTGGTATTTTCATACCAGGCTTGTGCCAAATTAACTATTGGCAATGGCTTCTACCTCCTTCCTTATCAAATCATAATTAGGAAGTTCTGAATTAAACTCTCTTCCATTAAAAGAATAATATTCTTTTAATGAATAAGCAATATCGCGATAATAATTTCTTATTGTCGCACTGCTTATGTTTAACCTCTGCTTTAAGAGGCGTTCTGCTTCCTCTCTGTCTTTACAAAGATAAATTGCTGTCATTATTTCAAATGCCTGCTTTTTCTTGAACTCTGTAAAAAAGATTGGAAGTGGATTGTGTCTTCTTGTTTGGTGGTCTTTTACAAACTCCCATGCCCCAAAGAAGTTTTTTAACTTTCTACGAAACTCCATTTCAAATTCAGGGTAAATTTTTTCCTGATTTTTAAAATTCCTGTTTTCTTCTCTAAGCATGTCAACCAGATCAGAAAATTTAATCCCCTTTTCACTTGCCTCCATAAGCGCTTTCTTTAATTCCTGCCGTATAGCCATTTTTCTACCTCCTTAGTTTTTACTATTTGACATAATATAATTATACCACATTTATAGAAAAAAGTAAAACGATATGCAATATTACATATCGTTTTATCTATTTTTTATATTTATTATTCGATTATATCAGCTACAACTCCTGAACCAACTGTTCTACCACCTTCACGAATAGCGAATCTTAATCCTTTTTCGATAGCGATAGGTGTAATTAATTCGATTGTCATAGATACGTTATCACCTGGCATAACCATTTCTGTTCCAGCAGGTAATTCGATAACACCTGTAACGTCTGTTGTTCTGAAATAGAATTGTGGTCTGTATCCGTTGAAGAATGGAGTATGTCTTCCACCTTCATCTTTTGTTAAAACGTATACTTCTGATGTGAATTTTGTATGTGGGTGTATTGAACCTGGTTTACATAGAACTTGACCTCTTTCGATGTCTTTTCTATCTACACCTCTTAATAATGTTCCGATATTGTCACCAGCTTCTGCTTGGTCTAATAATTTTCTGAACATTTCAACACCTGTAACAACTGTTTTTCTTCTTTCTGTTGTTAAACCGATGATTTCAACTTCGTCTTGTAATTTAACTGTTCCTCTTTCTACTCTACCTGTAGCAACTGTTCCTCTACCAGTAATTGTGAATACGTCTTCAACTGGCATTAAGAATGGTTGATCAACTGGTCTTTCTGGTGTTGGGATATAAGTATCAACTGCTTCCATTAATTCTTTCATTGGTTTGTAAACTTCGTCATCTGGATTTGTTGATGTGCTTTCTAATACTTGTAATGAAGAACCTTTAACGATTGGAATTTCGTCTCCTGGGAAACCATATTCTGTTAATAGGTCTCTAACTTCCATTTCAACTAATTCTAATAATTCTGGATCGTCAACCATATCACATTTATTTAAGTAAACAACGATGTATTTAACACCAACTTGTCTAGCTAATAAGATGTGTTCTCTTGTTTGTGGCATTGGTCCATCTGCTGCTGAAACAACTAAGATAGCTCCATCCATTTGAGCTGCACCTGTAATCATGTTTTTAACGTAGTCAGCGTGTCCTGGGCAGTCAACGTGTGCATAGTGTCTGTTATCTGTTTCATATTCTACGTGAGCTGTGTTGATTGTGATTCCTCTTGCTTTTTCTTCTGGTGCTCCGTCGATTTGATCATAAGCTTCGTATTTAGCTTTTCCTAATAATGATAAATATTTTGTGATAGCTGCTGTTGTTGTTGTTTTACCATGGTCTACGTGTCCGATTGTACCGATGTTAACGTGTGGCTTTGTTCTTTCAAATTTTGCTTTTGCCATTTTTTATTCCTCCTTTAATTTTTAATAACTTTTGCTAAGTTATCTCTTTATTTTTTTAAATTTAATAACGTTTTTGTTTATGCACTTGCATTTTACAACATTTGTGCTAAAAATGCAAGTGTTTTGTTATATTTTTAACTTTATTTTTGTTCTTCTTTTTTTATGCGTATTTATTTTTAGTTTTTTATTCATATTTATTTTTAGTTTTTTATTCAGCTTTTTTTGCTCTTGAAGATATTATTTGTTCTAATACTGATTTTGGAACTTCTTCATAGTGTGATGGTTCCATTGAGTATGTTCCTCTTCCTTGTGTTTTTGAACGTAGATCTGTTGCGTATCCAAACATTTCTGATAATGGTATAAATGCATGGATTTCTTGCATTCTATCATTTCCGTCCATTCCTTCCATTCTACCACGTCTTGAGTTTACGTCTCCTATTACATCTCCCATGTATTCTTCTGGTACTGTAATTTCTACTTTCATTATTGGTTCTAGTATAACTGATCCACCTTGTTTACATCCTTCTTTAAATGCCATTGATGCAGCTATTTTGAAGGCCATTTCTGATGAGTCAACTTCGTGGTATGAACCATCTACTAATGATACTTTGAAGTCTATTACTGGGTATCCAGCTAAGATTCCGCTTTCTGCAGCTTCTCTCATACCTTGTTCGATTGGTTTGATGTATTCTTTTGGTACTGCTCCACCAACTATTTTGCTTTCAAATTCAATTCCTTTTCCTGGTTCTAGTGGTTCCATTTCAAACCATACATCACCATATTGTCCTTTACCTCCTGATTGACGTATGAATTTTCCTTGTACTTTTACTTTCTTTCTGATTGTTTCTTTGTAAGCAACTTGTGGTTTTCCTACATTACATTCAACTTTGAATTCTCTTTTTAATCTGTCTACAATTATGTCTAGGTGTAGTTCACCCATACCTGCTATAATTGTTTGTCCAGTTTCTTGGTTTGTGTATGTTTTAAATGTTGGATCTTCTTCAGCAAGTTTTGCTAAAGCTATTCCTAGTTTTTCTTGAGCTACTTTGTCTTTTGGCTCAATTGCTATGTCTATAACTGGCTCTGGGAATTCCATTGATTCTAGTATAACTGGAGCGTTTATATCACATAGTGTGTCTCCTGTTGTTACTTCTTTTAATCCTACTGCTGCTGCTATATCACCTGAGTATACTTTGTCTATGTCTTCTCTGTGATTTGAGTGCATTTGTAAGATTCTTCCTATTCTTTCTTTTTTGTCTTTGTTTGAATTTAATACTGTAGATCCTGATTCTAGTGTTCCTGAGTAAACTCTAAAGAAACATAATTTTCCAACAAATGGGTCTTTTGCAATTTTAAATGCTAGTGCTGCAAATGGTTCTGTGTCTGATGTTTTTCTTTCTACTTCATTACCATCTAGATCTACACCTTTGATGTGTGGTATGTCTAGTGGTGATGGCATGTAGTCTACTATAGCATTTAGTAATTCTTGCACACCTTTGTTTTTGTATGATGATCCACAACATACTGGAACTATTGTGTTTGCTATTGTTCCTTTTCTAAGTCCTCTTTTTATTTCTTCCTCAGTTAGTTCTTCACCTTCTAAGTATTTCATCATTAATTCTTCATCTTGATCTGCTACTGCTTCTATCATTATGTCACGGTGTTTTTTTGCGTCTTCTTTCATATTCTCTGGTATGTCGCATTCTTCGATTTCTTTTCCTAAATCGTCTTTGTGAATGAATGCTCTCATTTTTATTAGGTCTACTATACCTTTGAAGTTTTCTTCTGCTCCGATTGGTAATTGGATTGCAACTGCGTTTGCTTTTAATCTATTTTTTAGTTGGTCTATACATAGTTCAAAGTTTGCTCCTGTTACATCCATTTTGTTTACATATACCATTCTTGGAACTTGGTATTTGTCAGCTTGTCTCCATACTGTTTCTGTTTGTGGTTGTACTCCACCTTTTGCAGCTAATACTGTTACTGCTCCGTCTAGTACTCTTAGAGATCTTTGTACTTCTACTGTGAAGTCAACGTGTCCTGGTGTGTCTATTATGTTTATTCTGTTGTTGTTCCAAAAACATGTTGTTGCAGCTGATGTTATTGTTATTCCTCTTTCTTGTTCTTGTTCCATCCAGTCCATTGTTGCTGCACCTTCGTGAACTTCTCCGATTTTATGTGTTTTTCCTGTATAGAATAATATTCTCTCTGTTGTTGTTGTTTTACCAGCATCTATGTGAGCCATTATTCCTATATTTCTTGTTCTTTCTAATGGGTATGCTCTTCCTGCCATTTTTTTATTTTCCCCCTTTCTAGGTGTTTTTGCTTTATTTTATTTTTTATTTTATCCGCTTTTTGCTTTATTATTCAGTTTGATAGTTTTCTATTTTTTCTGATACAACAGTTTGTTTTATTACCATTTGTAGTGTGCAAATGCTTTGTTTGCTTCTGCCATTCTGTGTGTATCTTCTTTTTTCTTGAATGCTCCACCGTTTCCAGCTACTGCATCTAAGATTTCTCCTGCAAGTTTTTCTGCCATTGTTTTTTCATGTCTGTTTCTTGCATATGTTACTAGCCATCTTAGACCTAGAGTTTGTCTTCTTTCTGGTCTTATTTCTAATGGCACTTGGTATGTTGCTCCACCAACTCTTCTAGCTTTTACTTCTAGTACTGGCATAACGTTTTCTAATGCTGCTTCAAATACTTCTAAAGGATTTTTTCCTTCTTTTTCTTTGATGATGTCAAATGCATCATATACTATTTTTTGTGCTACTGATTTTTTTCCGTCTAACATTATGTTGTTTACTAGTTTTGTTACTACTTTGCTATTGTATATTGGATCTGGCAATACATCTCTTTTTGCTACATATCCTTTTCTTGGCACTATTCTTCACTCCTTTTCTTTTAGGAATTTCTTCCTTTATTTTAGATATTTAAATAAATATCAAAGTTACTCTGGAAAGTTTTTTCTTTCCCGTATAGTGCTTTATAATCTATTCTAAATTTAAGTACCTTAAGTTTAGTAAGAGTACAAGCACTAGTTCTTTTTTTTGTTTTTGATTTTTTAAAATTTAATCTAACCTTTTTTCTTAGAGTTTTTTAAATTTTACTTTTTCTTATTTTTTTGGTTTTTTTGCTCCGTATTTTGAACGTGCTTGCATTCTGTCTTTTACTCCTGCTGTGTCTAGTGTTCCTCTGATTATGTGGTATCTAACACCTGGAAGGTCTTTTACCCTACCTCCTCTTATTAGTACAACACTGTGTTCTTGCAAGTTGTGTCCTATTCCTGGGATGTATGATGTTACTTCATATCCGTTTGATAGTCTTACCCTTGCTACTTTTCTTAATGCAGAGTTTGGTTTTTTTGGTGTAACTGTTTTTACAACTGTGCATACACCTCTTTTTTGTGGTGCTCTGCTATTTGTTAATCTCTTGTTTTTTGAGTTCCATCCGTGTTGTAGTGCTGGAGATTTTGATTTTGTTACTCCTGTTTGTCTTCCTTTTCTTACTAATTGATTAATTGTTGGCACTTAAATTTCACCTCCTGTTTTTGTTTTTATTTTTATTTTTTGTTACGGATACTGCAGATGTGCAGATTTTGTAACAGTGTATATTGTATCATTTTCTTGCGTATTAGTCAAGAAAAACTTGGAATTTTTTTGGAATTCCAAGTTTTTCTTATATGGATTAATCTTTTTCATTTGGTCCTATTTTAATATCTTCTGGTTTTATCTTTATAGTTTCTACACTTGCTGCTTTTTCTTGTGCTTGTTCTAAGGCTTTTTTAGGGTCTACATTTGGATTGTCTCTTTGATCAATATCACTTAAAAATCTATTTTCTTTTTTCTCTTCTGTACTTTCTCTACTTTGTGTTCCTGCTTCTAAAGCTGTATTTAAATCATATCCTTTTCCTATTACTTTAGCTCCTAATCTATTTTCTGTTTTTGCAAATCTTTTCATTTTTATTTTATCAACTAAGTTTAGTTTTGAGTCTGTCATATCATGTATTAAATCAAATGGTAATTCTTTTGTTTCTTTGTTATATATTGCTGTTAGATATTCTTTTATTTCTTCTTCGTTTTCTAATACTCTTATTACTGCTGGATTTATTTTTCTTTTTAATAAGAATGCTTTAAATCTATTTCCTGTTATTTCCTTACTTATTTGATTAACATTGCTTCTATTGAATATTTTTGCTTTATTTTTTAGAATTTCGTTTAGTTGTAATGATTTTTCTTGATTTCCATCTACTATTACTTCATTTGTGCTTTCTTTTATTACTATTTCTTTTCTGTTGTTTTTGTTATCTTGTATTTCAATAGCAGTTGTCTCTGCTTCGTTTAGTCCTTCAAAATTTTTATATAATTCTTGTTTTGTAGTATTGTCTAATTCTTCTTGATTTTCTCTTTCTGCTTTTGTACCTATTGTATCTTTTTGAAACTCTTCTTCAACTCCTTCTATATCTCCATAGTCTTTATAAACTTTTTGCTTTTCTGTCAAATTTTCTTCTATATGATCTTCTGGACCTAATACAAATTTGTCTAAGTATTCAGACATATTGTGTAGTTCTTCTTTTGATTTTGAAACTGTTTTATTTTTCTTTTCTGGGCTTTCTGAATTTTGTTGATCTATTGCATCTGTAATTGTTGCTTTTTCTGATATTGTTTCGTCGTCTTTTTTATGTTCCATGTTAGTACTAATTATTTGATTTTCTTCAATATTTTCTCCTTTTTTTGCTACATATTGTTGTGCATCTGTGTTTTCTTGTGCTTTTTCTGCATTTTTATGTTTTGATTGTTGTTCTTTGATAGCTTCTTCTTTTATTTCAATTTTAGAACTATGTTTTTCTTCTTTAGAAATTTTATATAATTCATTTAATATCTCGGTATATTCATATATTTCTTTTTTAGTATTTTCTTCTTCTTCTTCTGATTTCATTTTTATAGTATTTTTTTCTTTTTTTAATATTTTTATCTCGTTTTCTAAATTTACTTCTTCTTCGCTTTGTGGCAATACTATTCCTTTGCTATATTCATAAAATCTTTTTGCTTGCACACTTTTTAATTTTGACTCTTTTTCTTCTATTTCCTTATTTTTTTCTTCTATATTTTTTTTGGTTTTGTTCTTATTGTTTATTCTTTCTTCACGAAAATCTTTTATTCCTTTTTCTACTTTGCTTATATTTTCATCACTTGCAATTTCCTTTTTTGCGTTTTCTTCATTTTCTATTTTTTCGTTTATTTTTTGTATATGCTCATTTGTTTCATTTTGTATTGCATCCTCTTTATTTCTTATTTCTTTTTCTAAATTTCCTATCTTTTCTTTATATTCATTTATTAATTTATTATAATATGAGTTCTTTTTTCCGTTCTGAACGTTGTCTATCATTAGTTCATAATCGTTTAGAGTTAATTTTCCTTCTTCTATATCTCTTAATTCTGTTTCTAATCTTTTTTTTGATAATTTTAGTCTATTATTCTCTCTATTTAAAGTTTCTTTTACTTCTATTTTTTGTTTAGCTAATTCTTCTATGCTTTTGTTTTTTTCTTTGTAATTATTTAAAATTTGTTTCATATTTTCTATACTATCCATATCTAATTTCTCCTTTTTATTTTCTCTTTTTTATTATAGCATGTGGTATATTATTTTTCAACATTTTTATGTAAATTTCCTATTTTTTAACAAAAATGTAATAAAAGTGTAATATTTGTAATATTACACTTTTACATCCAAATGTTCTAAACTTCTATTTGCTAGCATTTCATACCTTTGTTTTTTGTCTTTTATTTTCTTTCCTTCTATTTCTTTTAGTATTCCAAAGTTTGCATTCATTGGTTGGAATTTTGTATTTGGTGTTGATATGTATTTTGCTAAACTTCCTATCATTGTATATTCAGAAAATACTTTTTTATGTTCATAGTGGTTTTGGGGTCCATTTTTTAAGTCGTTTATTGCGTTTATTGCTGCTACCATTCCTGAAGAAATTGATTCTACATATCCTTCTACTCCTGTAATTTGCCCTGCAAAGTATATTTGTTCTGATTTTTTTAGTTTATAAGTTTCGTCTAATAATTCTGTTGAGTTTATGTATGTGTTTCTATGCATTACTCCATATTTTACAAATTCTGCATTTTCTAATCCTGGTAACATTCCAAATACTCTTTTTTGCTCACCAAATTTTAAATTTGTTTGGAATCCTACTAGATTATATAAAGTTGCTTTTGAATTATCTTGCCTTAGTTGCACAATTGCATATGGTCTTTTTCCTGTTCTTGGGTCGTCAAATCCTACTGGTTTTAGTGGGCCAAAACGTAATGTGTCTATTCCTCTTTTTGCCATTATTTCTATTGGCATACATCCTTCAAAAATTTCTCTTTTTTCAAAGTCATGTAGTGTTACTACTTCGGCATTTATTAGTTCTTTATAAAATTTTTCGTATTCTTCTTTGTTTAGTGGTAAATTTATATAGCTGTTTTCTCCTTTTTTTATTCTATTTTTCCATTCTTCTATTGTTTCGTCTTTTTTCTTTTCTTCTTCATATCTGTTTCCATAAAATGCTATATTGAAATCTATACTGTCTTTTTGTATTATTGGTGAAGCTGCATCATAAAAATATAGTTCTTTTGCTGATATTAATTCTTTTATTTCTTGTGATAAATTTTCTGATGTTAGTGGTCCTGTTGCTATGATTGTTATTGAATCTTTTACTAATTCTTTTAATTTTATATCTTTTCCTATTTCTTTATTTATAATGTGAATTAATGGATTATTTTCTAATATAGTGGTTATTTCTTTTGAAAATTTTTCTCTGTCTACTGCTAGAGCTTGTCCCGCTGGGACTTTGGTTTTGTCTGCTGTTTTTATTAATAATGAGTCTAATTTTCTTAATTCTTCTTTCAAAAGCCCACATGCATTTGTAATTAGGTTTGATTTAAATGAATTGCTACATACAATTTCAGCTAAGTTTTTGCTTGTATGTGCTGGTGAATATTTTTTTGGTTTCATTTCATATAAGTTTACATTTATTCCTCTTTTGGCTATTTGATGGGCTGCTTCGCTCCCTGCTAGTCCTCCACCTATTATATTTATATGGTCTTTCATTTTTTTGTTCCTTTCATTTTCTTATTCCTTTCATTTTTTGTTACTTGCAGTTTACTTTTTAGTTTTATGTTTGATAGTAATTTTAAATTTTTTATTTATCAGATTTTCATTTTATTAGTTTTATTCAAATAATCTCATTATATCTTCTTTTGATAATTTATTTATAAATGTTGTTTTTGTGCTTAACATATCATCCATCAGTTTTGCTTTTCTTTCTTGCAGTTCATATATTTTTTCTTCTATTGATTCTTTTGTTATTAGTTTGTATACTTGAACATTGTTTTTTTGTCCTATTCTATAGGCTCTGTCTGTTGCTTGATTTTCTGCAGATAAGTTCCACCATGGGTCATAGTGTATTACCATGTCAGCTCCTGTTAGGTTTAACCCTGTGCCTCCCGCTTTTAGTGATACTAAGAATATTTTTATTTCTGTGTTTTTGTTAAATTCTTCAACTAGACTTATTCTTTCTTCAACTTTTGTTGAACCTGTAAGTTCAAAGTATTTTATTTTTCTTGTTCTTAATTCTTCTTCTAATATTTCAAACATTGATGTGTATGTTGAAAATAGTAGTATTTTGTGTCCTGATTCTACTGCATCTTCTATTATTTCCATACATTGTTCTAGTTTGCTGCATCTTCCTTGGTAGTTTTCTATGAATAGTTTTGGATGGCAACATATTTGCCTTAGTCTTGTTAGTGCTGCTAAGATTTTTATTTGGCTTTTTTCAAATCCATTTATATTTATTTCTTCTGCAACTTCTTTTTTTACTCTTGCTAGGTATGATATGTATATTTGTTTTTGTTCTTCATCCATTTCGTTGTTTAGGACTGTTATTGTTTTTTCTGGCAACTCTGTTAGTACTTCTTTTTTGGTTCTTCTTAGTATAAATGGTTCTATTAACATTTTTAGTTTGCTCATTGCTTCTTTATTATTGTCTTTTACTATTGGCATTTCATATGAGCTTTTAAATTTTTTGTATGTGAATAAATATCCTGGCATTATAAAGTCAAATATTGACCATAGTTCTGAAAGTGAATTTTCTATTGGGGTTCCTGTTAGTGCAAAGTTTGTTGTTGCTTTTATTTGTTTTATTGCTTTTGCGTTTTGTGTGTTGCTGTTTTTTAAGTATTGAGCTTCGTCTGCTATTGCAAATTTGAAAATGTAGTCTTTTTGTTTGTAAAATTCGATATCTCTTTTTAGTAAATCATATGATGTTATTATTAGGTCATATTTTTCTAGATTTTTTATTTTGTTTTTTCTTTCTTGCAAGTTTCCCCTAATTGCTTCAACTTTTAGGTCTGGTGCAAATTTTTTTGCTTCACTTAGCCAGTTTAGTGTTAGTGAACTTGGTGATATTACAATACTTGTTTGGGATTTTGGATTTGCATTTTTTATTTGTTCTGTATTTTGGTCTTGATTGCTTTTTTCTGTTTGCTCTTGATTGCTCTTTTCTGTTTGCTCTTGATTGTTTTTTTCTATTTGTTTTTGATTTTCTTCTTTTTCTGATAGTATTAATGCAAGTATTTGTATTGTTTTTCCAAGTCCCATGTCATCTGCGAGTATTCCTCCTAGTTTGTAGCTGTCTAGTATTTTAAGCCATTTGAATCCTGTTTTTTGGTAGTATCTTAGGTTTGCTTTTAAATTTGTTGGGATATTTATTTCTTCTTCTGCTTGCTTTTGTTCTAGATTGTTTACTATTTTTTGATATTCTTTGTTTTTTGTTATTTCTGTTCCCTTTAATTCTTTTAGTAGTTGGTTTAAGTATAGGCTTCTGTTTACTGGAAGTTTTACTTCTCCTTTTTCTAGCTCTTTATATTCTATATCTGTTCCTGATATTAGTTTGTCTACAAATTCTATTTCTTTGTTTTCTTCTAATTTTAAGAAGCTTCCGTCTTTTAGTCTGTAGTATTTTTTCTTTAGTTTATATCTTGCCATTATTTCTTCTAGTTCTTTTGCTTCTATGTTTATTTTGCTTAGGTCTATTTTTAATAGATCATTTTCTATTTTTACTCCTATTGCTCCGATTTTTGGTTTTGTAATTTCCTTGGCTTTAAAGTTTTCTGTTGCCATTATTTCAAATTTTTGCATGTAATATTCTATGTCTTCATTTAGGAATTTGAATATTTTGTCATTTGTTGGCATTATGAATCTTAGTTTTTGCAAGTCTACCATAAACCCACTTTTTCTGAATATGTTTAGTGTTTTTGTTTCTTCTACTATGTTTCTTGGAAATTCTATTTTTTTCTTTTCGTCTAAAGGATTAAATTCGTTTTCTCCATATATAAATCTAAGGTCTGCTATTAAGTAGTCTCTTTTGTCAAAGTCTAAAAATACTTTTATTCTTAATGTTTTTGGCTTGTATTTGTCAATTTTTGTTTCTTCTACATTTCCTAGTTTTATTACATTATTTATTCTTGGCATTATTATTGAAAATAGGTCTTTTAGGTCTTGTTCTTGGAGATATATTTTGGTTATATAATTTTCTCTGAATTTTTTAAGTAATTTGAGTTTGGATTTTTCAAATTCTTTGGTACACCTATATAGCTTGTTTTCCATTAGTATGTAATTATATTTTTTTCCTTGTATTTGGTTTATTTTAAATATTTCTATATTTGTGCTTATTTCATATTCTTTTTTACCTGTTTTGTTTAATACGAATTCAATCTTGGGGTCTTTGTCTAAAAATTCTACTTCTTGCTCGGTGTAATCCTTTTGGAATTTTACTTTTTGGTCTTTTAGAATTTCGAAAAGTTCGTCTATTCCATTTGCCCCAAGCATTATACTGCTTTCACTTAATGCATTTCCATAATATCTATAATTACTGTTGGCAGTTGAGTTTGTTTCTTTTATTATTTCTGCATATTTCATTATAAATTCAAGTAGTTCTTGACTTTCTTTTTTGAATATTTCTTTTTGGTGTATGAATTTTAGCTTATCTCCGTATTTGTAAAATTCTTTTTTTATCATTCTGTCATAAAATTGGGTTAAGTTTTTTATTTTGTATAGTCTTTTGTCTCCTAGTTTAAATTCTACTTTTAGGCTGTTTGTAAATTTATCATATATTATTTTGGGTTCTATTATAATTGTTCCTTCATTTTGTATTTTTTCTTCGTCTATGTTTTCTATTTCGTTTATTTCTTCATTATAGAAACTTTTTACAATTTGCTTAAATTCTCTGTATTTGGCATTTTCTTTGCTCTTTGTAAAATTTTCGCCTATTAGGTTTTTTTCTACATTTATTGTTTCTTCTTTTTGATTTTGGATTTTTTCAATTTCGAATGGATTATTTTCTTCATATATTTTGAATAGATTGTTTGTTTCCTCTTGTGTTTCTTTTTCATTTTGTGTATCGCTTAGCATAAAAATTGTTGCTAGTGTATGTTTGCATACTCCATAATGATTGTAGTAGTCTTGGCATGTGCAAGATATGTCTTCTATTTCTCCTTTTTTTACTTCTATATATGTGTTATATACTTCATTACCAGAAACAAGAGCAGAAACTTCAAAGTTGTTTTTGTCTTCATATTCAACTTTGGTTATTTCTACTCTTCTTTGGTTTTTATAAATTCCGGCTTTAGTTTCTCTTGCTTTACCTGCATCTTTTATTAATTCTTCTATAATTTTATTTGCTATTTGCATTTCTTTTCTCCTTATTTTTCTTGAGTTATTATTATACTATATTTTTAGAGTTTGTTCAAGGGCTTTATACTTATTTTTATCTTGTTTTTTATACTTATTTTTATCTTGTTTTTTGTGTTACGAAGTTACAATTATGGCTAAGAATTTGTTATGAAAAAAAATGTGTGAAGATAATATTTAGTTTTATATATATATTAATGACATTAAATGTCAATACAAATTTGCTTTAAGCTGTGCAATAATTAATTTAATTACAGTTTAGGGGGATTTTATGATTAAAGAAAAAAGGAAAAAAAATATACCCAAGAACAGATGTCTCAAATATTAGGTATAAGTTTAAGGAATATATTAGTATTGATAATGAAGAAGATTTGCCAAGACGTGATGTTTTGAAAAATTTGATTATACAACTTGATCTGACAAATGAGGAAATTGGAACTTATATAAGAAAAATGACAAATAATATTGCTTAGATTTTGCTATTTAAAAAATCTCCCAAAAAAGTTTAACTTTTAAGAAAGATTTTAGTTTGTTTCTTTTATTTTTTTAGTTTTATAAAATTTGGCTATTAGTTCGTCTAATTCTACACTTAAATTGTATATTATATCATATTCTTTTCCGTCTTCTATGCTTTTGTTTAGCTTTTCTCTTAATTTACAGATTTCATCATTTAACATTTAAATCGCTCCTTTTTCTTTTATATCTTTTGTTTTTTCTTATTATTTTTTTGATATATATAAATTACCATATTTTTCCTTTTTAGTCAAGTATTTTCGATTTTTTTTATTCTATTTTTACCGACTAGTTTTATATTTTTTCGACATGTATTTTTAAAAAAATACAGCTTTAAATATATTTTTATTTAATAGTGTATTTTTCTTTGTTTTTTGAATTTTGGGGATGTACTTTGGGTGGATTTTTGGGACGTTCCCAATCTCATTAAATTAAGATATCTATTTTTGCACAGAGTAGCCCCAATAGTAAATAGCAAATTAATTTAAACATATTTTCCGTTCGATTGGAATGAAGAATAGAGTTTGTTGGGCTTTCGAATGAGGAATGTTCACGGTACCCGGAAGAATGGAGGGGGCCTGAGTGAAAGAGGCTCGTGAGAAAGCCCTACAAACTCTTTCTGAATGCAATGAGTAGGAAAATAT
>CALXUX010000016.1 GCA_944391785.1 uncultured Clostridia bacterium | reverse complement strand
AAAAGTTGCCATTTTGCTCCGTCCCTTTTGGCAATTTTGCTCCCCTCTTTTGGCAATTTTGCTCCCCTCTTTTGGCAATTTTTGCTTCTCCTCTTTTGGCACTAATCTTTTTGATTAACTTTTGCATATTTTTTTAGTTTCTCATAAACCAAATAATTAACAGTACCAGCAGGGAAAAGTCCATTTTTATCTTTTTTACCAGCAGGTACACCAGTTAAAACTTCAATACCTTCTTCAATTGTAGAAACTGAATAAATATGAAATAACTTATTCTTAACAGCTTCAACAATTTCTGTTGAAAGTTGCAAGTTATCTACATTTTGAACAGGTATCATTACACCATGTTCTACAGTTAAACCTCTAATTTTACATATTTGGAAATACCCTTCTATTTTTTCATTAACACCACCAATTGGTTGAATTTGACCTTTTTGGTTAACTGATCCAGTTACTGCTATTGCTTGGTTTATTGGTATTTCAGATAAACTAGATAAAAGGGCATAAAGCTCTGTACTAGATGCACTGTCGCCATCAACACCATTATATAATTGTTCAAAACATATACTTGCAGTTAAACATAATGGCATATTTTGTGCAAACATTTCACCTAAATATCCTGTTAAAATTAAAACACCTTTTGAATGTGAAGGCCCAGATATTTCAACTTCTCTTTCTATATTTACTATTCCACTTTTTCCAGTATAAGTATTAACAGTAATTTTAGCAGGTTTACCAAATGTATAATCTCCAACAGTCATAATTGTTAAACCATTTATTGTTCCTACTTCATAACCTGATGTATCTATTAAAAGAGAGTGGTTTTGAATCATTTCCATATATCTTGCATCATATTTTTTAACACGATTTATTCTTTCAGATAAAGCTTTTTCAATAAATTTATCTGTTACAATTTTTGATTTTGACATTTTAGCCCAAGTTGCAGCCTCACTTACAACTTGCATTAAATCATCAAATCTAGTTGAAATTTTTGAGTGACTTCCGAGCTATTTTTGAAGCATATTCTACAAGTCTTGCCATTGCACTTTTATCTAATTCTGGAAGTTCAGTATGCACGCAAAAGCCGTGAATAATTGCAGCTAATTTATTAATATTTTCTTTTGTAATTGGTGCATCATCTTCAAATTCAACTTTTATTTTAAATAATTTTCTAAAATCTGAATCCATTGAAAGTAAGGTTTGATAAATATTACTATTTCCTATTAGTATAACTTTTAAATCTAAAGGAATAGGTTCAGGTTTTAAAGAAATCATAGCCATAGAAGCTCTTTGCTCATGAGAGTTTTCAATTCCTATTTCTTTAACTCTTAAAGCTTTTTTCAAATTTTCATAACAAGCAGGGTTTGCAAGTAAGTCTTTTGCTTGAAAAATTATATAACCACCATTTGCAAGTTGCAATAAGCCTGGTTTTAACATAGTATGGTCAGTTTTTAAAACCCCATAGAAATTTTCATATTCAAGTACACCAAAAATATTATTATATGAATAATTAGAATCCATAATTACTGGTGCACCTTCTAGTTTTGAATTATCTACAAATAAATTAACTCTATAATTTAAACATGGGTCAGGCTTTTTCATATTAGGTACTTGATGAGGGTTGTTATTTGCTGGTTTTTCTTCTTCTAAAAATGTAGGAACATTTTTTAGTACATCTTGTTTTACATCATTTAAAAATTTATTAATTTTCTTATTTCTTTTATATTTAGATTTTAAGAAATTTATATGAACATTAACTGTAAGTAATGCAATATTTGATTGCCATTCAGAGATTTTTTTATCAGATGCTCTTTCAATTTCTTTTATTTTACCAATTACATTCATAATTTGCTCTTGAACTATTGTAGATTTATTTTCATATTCTTGTTTTACAGCTTCATCAAGTTTTTCAAACTCTTCTTCTTCAATTGCTTTGCCATCTACCATAGGCATCATATAAATACCATTTTGAGCAGCTTTAACTTGGAAATTGTATTTATTTGCATCTTCATTTAATTTATTTAGAAGGGCAGTTCTTTTTTCTTCAAATTCTTGCTTGATTAAAGATTTTTCTTTTTCGAAATCGTCTGCATTAAAAGTTTTTTTAATATCTTTTTTAATTTCTTTTATAAAGCCATCCATTGAATCTTTAAATTCTTTACCTTGACCTGCAGGAAGTGATACTGCAATTGGTTCATTAGGGTTATCAAAATTGTATATATAGCACCAATCATTTGGAACTTTCTTTTTGGCTGAAATTTTATTTAAATAATTTTTTGTATACATAGTTTTTCCAACACCACTTGGACCTTCTATATATAAATTGTAACCTTTAACATCAACTTGCAATCCAAACTCTAAAGCTTTTATGCCTCTGTCTTGACCTATACCTGCTTGGATAGGTGAAAGTTCGGCAGTTGTTTCAAAATCGAATTCATTTTTATCAAATGTTAGTTTTAAGTCTTTATAACTTAGTTCATTTTTATTTTTCATTAGTTACCTCCAATTTTTTCTTTTTTAGTAGTATTTACCTTTTTTAAATTTTTATTAGTGTTATTGTATATTAATAGAAAAAAAATGTAAAGGTTTTGAGAAAATTTTTATTGAAAGGCAAGAGGTAAAAGTTCAAGATATAAAAAATAAGGAAATATTAATAAAGAATGGAATAAATTAGAAAAAAATGTCAATAATATAAATTAGAAGAAGATATTTAATAATTTTGGAAAATAAAATATATATAGATGAAAAAAGAATAAAGTATAATTAAGCTAAAAAATTAATTAAATTATTTATTTATACAAATCATTGATATAATAAACATTTTTATCGTTCTTTTTTATTCAAATTCTATTTCTAATTTGCATTTTTCTATTCATCATATTGTGATTTATTAGTGAAAATGTCCCAACTTTTAAATTCATTTATTAGTGAAAATGTCCGATTTATTTTAGAAGTTTGTTACGCCATTTATTAGTGAAAATGTCCCATTAGTTTTACGTCATTTAT
>CALXUX010000015.1 GCA_944391785.1 uncultured Clostridia bacterium | reverse complement strand
ATAAATGACGTAAAACTAATGGGACATTTTCACTAATAAATGGCGTAACAAACTTCTAAAATAAATCGGACATTTTCACTAATAAATGAATTTAAAAGTTGGGACATTTTCACTAATAAATCACAATTTTTTTGTAAATTTTTGTAAGCCTTTTGCTTATTTTTGTATTTATTATATTTTAATAATAATTTTCATTTTTACCCAATTATATTTACTTTAATCTAATAAATTATTAAAACTGTATTCCTATCATTTGAATTATAAACCCAGAAATTACACCTATACAATATAATAATATTACAATTCGAATATTTTCTTTGATATTTTTATTAGTCTTGAATAAAACTGCAAGTCCTACTCCAGCTCCTGTTAGTAATCCTGCAATTAAACTTGAAGCTGAAATTACATTTTCTAAATACATATTTGTTAAAATAACTGAAGATGCACAATTTGGAATTAAACCAATTAGAGCTGCAATTACTGGTCCTAAAAATGTTGTATTTAATAATAAATTAGATATATTCTCTTCCCCTATAAAATATACCAATGTGTTTATTACAAATGTTATTATAATTATAAATAAAAATATATTAATTGTATGTTTTATTGCTGACTTTAATATTCCATCATGATCACAATGACAATGTCCTTCTTCACATAGATGTTCAATATTCATTTGGTCAAAATCTATTTCAATTTTTTCTTTTTGTTTTGTATCTTCTACTTTTTGAATCTTAGGAGTTTCGTAAGTTTCTGATTTTCTAATTTTTCTTTTTTTAATTTGAGTCATTACAATATCAATTGCAAAACCTGCAATTATACCTATTATCAATTTTGTTAATAATATTTTTATTATTATTATAGGTGAAACTGCTTCAGATATTAATATAGGTAACATTTCATCTGAAGTAGATAAATATATTGCAATTAGTGTTCCTAAAGTAATTACTCTTCCTGCGTATAAATTAGTAGCAGATACTGAAAACCCACATTGTGGAAATATTCCTAATATGCTTCCTATTATTGGTCCATATTTTCCAGATTTTTTTATTGCTTTTTTTGATTTTTCTTTCATTTTGTGTTCGATATATTCCATTATTATATATGTGATTAATAAAAATGGTAATATTTTTATACTATCTATTAATGTCTCTTCTATAACTTCTAACATTTAAATTATCTCCCTTTTTATCTAAATTACTTTTAATTAGATATTTAATTAAATTTCAGTATTTATTACTTAGCTTAATTAATTTATTATTTAGTAATTTTTAAGTTAAGCTTATTAATATTTTTAGTTAAACTTATTAATATTTTTTAGTTAAACTTATAAATATTTAATTAATTTGTCTAACTTATTAATAGTTAATTTATTTTTAATTATTATTTAAAATTTATCCTAATTCTTTAACAAATCCTTTTAAAATTTACCCTAATTCTTTGATAAATTCTTTTAAAATTTATCCTAATTCTTTAATAAATTCTTTTAAAATTTTTGCACATCTTTTTGAAGCAAATTCTACAAATTGGTCATATGTATCTGCATTATTTCCATTTGGTGTGTCTGATATACTTCTAACTACAATAAATGGTATATTATTTAAAAAACTTACTTGTGCAATGGCTGCTCCTTCCATTTCTACACATTGAGCATCAAATTTTGCATATATCTTATCTTTCATTTGCACTGATGTGCAAAAAATATCTCCAGATGCTATTGTTCCTATTTTCACTTTATATATTTTTTCATCAATATTTTTTATTGATTTTTTTATTATATTAATTAAATTTTCATCACTATATACCTTTTCTCCTACTCCTGTTATATATCCTTTTGAATGTCCAAATGCAGTTATATCAAAGTCATGTTGAACTAAATTTTCTCCAATTACAATATCTCCTATTTGTAAAGTTGGATTTAGTGCTCCTGCTGCTCCTAAGTTAATTATAAATTCTATTTTAAAGTAATCAATCATCATTTGTGTAACTCTAGCTGCATTTACTTTTCCAACTCCACTTTCTACAATTACACAGTTTTTATATTCTATTTTTCCTTCTATAAAAGATACATTTCCTATTCTTTTTTCTTCAATATTTTTCATGATTTTTATTACTTCTTCAAATTCTTCTTGTGTTGCAAGAATTATTCCTATTTTTTTCATTTTTCTATTTTCTCCTTGTTTTTTATCTTATTTTTATAATCAACTTTATATTATTTAATATTTTTTTATTTAAAGTATATTTTGTTTTATCATATTTAAAAGAAAATAGCGAATATTTACTATTTCAAGTTGTATAATATTCGCTATTTTCATAAGTTTTATTATGAATGAAATTTTTATAATTACTTTAAATAAGTTATTTATTCCATTCTATTTATTTATTATTGAAGTTCTATAACAGCTCCAACTTCAGCAAATTTAGCTTTTAATTCTTCAGCTTCTTCTTTTGCTACATTTTCTTTAACTACTTTTGGAGCTCCATCAACTAAGTCTTTTGCTTCTTTTAATCCTAGTCCTGTAGCATCTCTTACTACTTTAATTACTTTAATTTTTTGATCTCCTGCTTCTTTTAATACAACATTAAATGATGATTTTTCTTCAGCTGCTTCTCCTTGTGCAGCTCCTGCTGCTGGTGCAGCTGCTGCAACTGCAGATACTCCAAATTCCTCTTCTATAGCTTTTACTAAGTCTGCTAATTCTACTACAGACATTGCTTTTATTGCTTCAATAAATTCTTCTTTACTCATTTTTATATCCTCCTATAATTTTTTATTTTTTATTAAATTTTTTTAATTTAATTTTTTTAATTTAATTTTTTTATTTTTAATTAAATTATTTTATTTTTTAATTTAAAATTACTATAATTCTAATCTGAATTAATATATTTCTAATTTGAATTACTGTAATTCTATTTTAAATTTTATACTTTAATAATTAATTTCTTATTTTTATTTTGACATTTAATTATATTAAAGTTTTAAATTTTTAAGCTTCAACTGGTTGTGTAGTTTCTTCTGCTGATTCTTTTTGCACTCTTACTTGATCAAGTGCAACTGCAAATTTTGAAATATTTGCAAGTAAAGCTCCAGCAAGCATTGATAATAATGTTTCTTTTGAAGGTAATTTTGCTAAAGTTATTATTTCTTCAGCTGTCATTACTTTACCATCTATAACTCCTGCTTTTATTTTGTAATAATCATTATTTTTTGTGAAGTTATATATTATTTTTGATGGTTCTAAGTAATCTTCATTGCTCATTATTACTGCTGTTGGTCCTTCTAGTTTATCTTCTAGACCTTCAATTCCTGCTTCTTTTAAAGCTCTTCTTGTTATATTATTTTTTATTACAGAATATTTTGTGTTGCATTTTCTTAGGTCTGCTCTTAAGTTTGTTACATTTTCTACATCTATTCCTCTGTAATCTGTTAGAAGTATTAATTTTGCTTCTTTCATTTCATTTGCTAATTTTGTTACTTCTTCTTTCTTTTGATTAAGTATTTTTTCACTTGCCAATTTATCTTCACCTCCTAATATATTTCTTTATTTATATAAAAATAAATAACACTCTAATCCATACCGAACTTAGAGTGATTTTTAGATTTATTTTTCTCTAACCTCGGTAGGACTTACTTTTGCCTACTGTCTTTGGCTAATATATTATTGTTCTATATATAAACTTGGCCCCATTGTTGTTGCTATTGCTATACTTCTTATGTATTGTCCTTTTGCTGCAGCTGGTTTTGCTTTTATAATAGCATTTATTATACATTCATAGTTTTCCATAAGTTTTTCTGTTCCAAATGATACTTTTCCGAATCCTAAGTGTATAATATTTGTTTTGTCTAGTCTATATTCTACTTTTCCTGATTTAATTTCGTTTATTGCTTTTGTTACATCCATTGTAACTGTTCCTGATTTTGGGTTAGGCATTAATCCTTTTGGTCCTAATACTTTACCTAATCTTCCTACTACTCCCATCATGTCTGGTGTTGCTACTACTACATCATAGTCAAACCAGTTTTCATTTTGGATTTTTGGAATTAATTCTTCAGCTCCAACATAGTCTGCTCCAGCTTTTTGTGCTTCTTCTGCTTTTGGTCCTTTTGCAAATACTAAAACTTTTTGTGTTTTTCCTGTTCCATTTGGTAATACTACTGTTCCTCTTACTTGTTGGTCTGCGTGTTTTGAATCTACACCTAATTTTACGTGTAATTCAAGTGTTTCATCAAATTTTGCTTTTGGCATTTTTTCTATAATTTCTAAAGCTTCTTTAATTCCATATTGTTTATTTTTTTCTATTAATTTTTCACTTTCTGAATATCTTTTTCCTTGTTTTTTCATTTTTTTCCTCCTTTTGGTTCAAACGAGCATGCTCTCCCAATTTTTTACTTATTTTTTTTATTTTGTTTTAATAACCTTTTAATATATATTTAATTAATCTGTAACAACAACACCCATTGATCTTGCTGTTCCTTCAACCATTTTCATTGCTGTTTCTATTGATGCAGCATTTAAGTCTGGCATTTTTTGTTCTGCGATTGCTTTTACTTGTTCTTTTGTTATTTTTGCAACTTTTTCTTTATTTGGTTTTCCTGAACCTTTTTCTATTTTTATTGCTTTTTTAATTAATACTGCAACTGGTGGTACTTTTGTTATAAATTCAAATGATTTGTCTTTATATACTGTTATAACTACTGGGATTATCATTCCTGGTTGATTTGCTGTTCTGTCATTGAATTCTTTAACAAATTGCATTATATTAACACCACTTGATCCTAGTGCTGGTCCTACTGGTGGAGCTGGTGTTGCTTTTCCAGCTTCTATTTGTAATTTTATTATATTAGTAATTTCTTTTTCTGCCATTTTAATGGCACCTCCCTTTGATTTCTTTTATTATTTTAAAACTTGCTTATATATTTTTGTAGTATATTATTTATTAATGTACTTTTTTTTGCAGTTTTTTATAATTTTTTTTACTTATTTCACTTTTATTTTTTATAATTTTTTTATTTATTTTACCTTTATTTTTTATAAATTTTCTTGATTATTGTATTTTTAATTTTTTATGAATTTTATAGATTATTGTATTTTCTTGATTTGTGAAAATTCCATATCTACTGGTGTTTCTCTTCCAAACATTGAAACTAGTATTTTTACTTTATGTTTTTCTTTGTTTATTTCTTGAACTGTACCAACATAACCTTCAAATGGTCCATTTGTTATTTGTACTTGTTCGTTTATTTCATAATCTACATTTATTGTTGCTTCTTCAAATCCCATATTTCTAATTTCTTCATCTGTTAATGGGATTGGATCTGTTCCTGAACCAACAAAGCCTGTAACTCCTCTTGTATTTCTTACTATATACCAAGTTTCTTCTGTTACAATCATTTTTATTAATACATAACCAGGAAATACTTTTTTTAAATTTGTTTTTCTTTTTCCGTCTTTTATTTCTATTTGTTCTTCCATTGGAACTATGATGTCAAAAAAGTAGTCTTCTAGTTCTCTATTTTTTATTGTATTTTCTAAGTCTTTTTTTACTTTATTTTCATATCCTGAATATGTGTGGACAACATACCATCTTGGATTCATGTCATAATCTTTTTGAGACATCTTTTAGCCTCCTTTTGGATTTTATTTTTTTAATTTTTTTATATTTATTTAACTTTTGTTGTTACATTTTTAAGTTTTTAGTTTTTCTAATTTTGGTTTGTTGCTGTATTTTCTGTTTCTGGTGCTTGAGTTTCGTTTGATTCTGCATTTTCAGATTCTGCACTTTGGTTTTCTTCTGATGCTGCATTTTCAGATTCTGCGCTTTGGTTTTCTTCTGATACTGCATTTTCTCCATCAGTTGTTTGGTTTTCAGTCGAGTCTGTATTTTCTGATGCTGTGTTTTGATTTTCTTCACTTTCTGTTGAGATTACTTCTTTTAACTTGTCTACTCCGTATTTGTTTGCAGACTCAAATACTAAATCTAATAAAAACACCATAAGTGTTGTTATTAGTACTATTACTATAACTGCTATTGTATTGTTTACTAATTGTTTTGGTGTAGGCCAAATTACTTTTTTTAACTCAGCTTTAAAACCTTTAAAAAAACTTTTTTTATTTTTATTATTTTCTTTATTATTTACTTTTGCTTCTTTCTTAGCCATTTTATATCCTCCTTAAAATAGCTTCTATTTTGTTTCTTTGTGTGTTGTACGTTTTTTGCAGAATTTGCAATATTTTACTAATTCTAATCTATCTGTATTATTTCTTTTATTTTTTGTTGTTGTATAGTTTCTGTTTTTGCATTCTGTGCATTCTAATGTTATATTTTCTCTTGGTCCTTTTGCTGCCATATAATAACACCTCCGTATTTAACATTACTTTTTTTATTTTAAAACGATGTGAGTATATGCTTTTTTACATATACTGTGATATTTTACCATTTTTTTTTACTTATGTCAATGACTTTATTTAAGAATTTTTTCGTTTGTACCATTTTTTAATTTTATTTAGAAAAAATTTACGCTATTTTTATGTATAATTATAATTTAGAAAATAATTTCTTTGCTGGTAAATATTCCCATGCAAAAAAGGGTACA
>CALXUX010000014.1 GCA_944391785.1 uncultured Clostridia bacterium | reverse complement strand
TATTTTTTATACTATACCATAGTTTATATGATTTTTAAAGAGGTTTTTGGACAAAATGAAAGCGTAGAGCTTTACTATTCCAATACTTCTACGCTTTTCTAAAAAAATTTCATTCTTTTGTCCTGGTAATAAATGAATAAAAATAATAAAAAACAAAAAACAATTGCAGTAGTTATTATATATATAATAATCGGAATTATAATATATTTTTATATAAATAATAATATAAAAATAAATAATACACAAGAAATAGAAGAAATAAGTACTTATGAAGAAGACATATCAAAAGAAGAAAAACAAATTTCAGAAACAAAAAATAATGATGAAAATAATATTACAAATAATAATAATAATAAAGAAAATAAAGAAAACGCAGAAAATATCGAAAACGAAATCATAATACATATTACAGGAGCAATAAAAAATGAAGGGGTATACAAATTAAAAAGCCAAAGCCGAGTATCAGATGCAGTAGAAATAGCAGGAGGGCTTAGAGAAGATGCAGATACCAAAAAAATAAATTTAGCATATTTATTAGAAGATGGGATGAAAATAATCATACCAAGTATAAACGATGAAGAAACAGAAGAAGAATTAATCACCAAACAAATAGGAACAAATAATTCACAAGAAAGTGTAAAAGACGAAAGTCAAAATTCTAAAAAAATAAATATAAACACTGCAAGTGAAGAAGAACTAGACCAATTACCTGGAATAGGGAAAACAACTGCAAAAAAAATAATAGAATATAGAAATGAAAATGGAAAATTTTCAAACATAGAAGAAATTAAAAATGTGAAAGGAATAGGGGAAAGTAAATTTAAAGAGATTGAAGATATGATATTTGTTTAATTAAAAGAGGTAAGCAAATGTCAAAAGGGAGGGAGCAAAAGATTAAAAATAATACTTGACAATGCAAAACAAAAATAGTAAAATGTTAGCACGAACTAACAAACAAAAATCAAAACAAAAAAGAAAGGAAAAGAAAAATGCAAATAACAAGTTCCCAAGAAGAATATATAAAAACAATATACATACTATCCAAAACAGAAAAAGAAATAAGAGTTACAGACATAGCAAAAAAATTAAAAATAACCAAACCAAGTGTAAATAGAGCAATAAAAAATCTAGCAGAACTGAACTTAATCAAATACCAAACCTATGGAGAAATAAAAATAACAACAAAAGGAAAAGAACTTGCACAAAAAATACTAAAAAAAGAAGACATATTAAAAATATTTTTAACAGGAGTCCTAGGAATAGAAGCAAACAAAGCAGAAGAAGAAGCAATATCAATGAAACATGCCATATCACAAAAAACAGAAGAAAAATTAGAAAGCTACATAAACAAACTTTTAAGTCTAGACAACCTAGAATGTAACTATGACGAAAACAATGAAAAATGCAAAAAATGCACCAAAATAGCAGTAAGAAACAGAATAAAAGAAGAAATGAATCAAAGAGGAATTAAAGGAGCAACTATCTAAATTAGGTACATATTAATAAAATTAATCTAAAACAAAAAAGAAAAAATATACAAAAATAGGAGGAATAAGATGTTAGAATTAAAAAATATATGTTTTGAAAGAGAAAACAAAAAAATCTTAGACAACATAAATTTAGAAATAGACACAAACAAATTCATAGCAATAACAGGGCCAAACGGATCTGGAAAATCAACACTAGTAAAAATAATAATGGGAATAGAAAAACAAGATTCAGGACAAATAATATTTGACGGGCAAGATATATCAAACCTAAATATAGAAGAAAGAGCAAATTTAGGGATAAGTTTTGCATTCCAGCAACCAGTAAAATTCAAAGGACTAACAGTATATGACCTATTAAAAATAGCAGCAAAAAAATCCATAACAAAAAAAGAAGCATGTGAAATATTATCAAAAGTAGGATTATGTGCAAATGACTATATAGACAGAGAAATAAACTCACAATTATCAGGAGGAGAACTAAAAAGAATAGAAATTGCGCAAGTAGCAATAAGAAAAACCAAACTAACAATATTTGACGAACCAGAAGCAGGAATAGATTTATGGAGTTTTAACAATCTAATAGAAATATTTGAAGACATGACAAACATAATAAAAGGAACAACAATAATAATATCACATCAAGAAAAAATATTAAAAATAGCAGACAAAATAATTTTAATGAAAAATGGACAAGTACAACAAATAACAACAAGTGAAGAATTCTTCAAAAATAACATAATAGAAAACAAAAAATGTTGCAAACTAGAAAGGAGAGAAAATGGAAAATAATATTAATGAAATAGACAAAAACTTATTGAATGAAATCACAGATTTTGATAAAATAAAAAGCGGAGCATATAATATAAGAAAAAATGGGCAAGGAATAGAAAGAAAAGTAACAGAAAACATAAACATAGTAACAAAAAAAGACAAACCAGGAATAGATATATACATAAAAGAAAATACAAAGTTCGAATTTGTTCACATACCAGTAATAATAACAGAAAGTGGATTAAACGATTTAGTATACAATGATTTTTACATAGGCAAAAACGCAAATGTAATAATAGTTGCAGGATGTGGAATAAGAAATGACCACCACAAAAACTCTCAGCATGACGGAATACACAGATTCTATCTAGAAGAAGGAGCAAAAGTAAAATACATAGAAAAGCACTATGGAGAAGGAAAAGGAGACGGAAAAAGAATATTAAAACCTGTAACAGAAGTATACTTACAAGAAGGAAGCAGTCTAGAAATGGAAAGCACTCAAATAAAGGGAGTAGATTCAACTATAAGAGAAACAAAAGGAGAACTTGGAAAAAACTCTAATTTTGTAGTAACAGAAAAAATAATGACAAATGGAATACAATTTGCAAAAACAATATTTGATTTAAAATTAAATGGAGAAAACTCAAGTACACATGTAACATCAAGATCAGTAGCAACAGAAAATTCTAAACAATATTTCATATCAAAAATATATGGAAATTCAAAATGTTTTGCACATAGTGAATGTGATGCAATAATAAAAGATAATTCAACAGTAACTGCAACACCTGAAATAACAGCAAACAGTGTAGAAGCAAACATGATACACGAAGCTGCTATAGGAAAAATTGCAGGAGAACAAATAATAAAGCTAATGACACTAGGACTAACAGAAAAAGAAGCAGAAGAAAAAATAATAAATGGATTTTTAAGGTAAAATTAATCCACAAAAATGCACAAAAGAAAATCACGAAAATAAAAAATCGAAAAAGTAAAAAAATCGCAAAAGTAAAAAAAAATCGCAAAAGTAAAAAAGAAAATCGCAAAAGTAAAAAAGAAAATCACAGAAATAAAAAAGACAATCACAAAAAAACAAAATAAAAAGAAGGAATGATAAAAGTGAAAATAGAAATAATACATTTCAAAGCCACAGATGGTGTGAAAAACAAAGGCCTATTATATAAAGGAGAAAACAATAACAAAATTATAATATCAATCCATGGAATGGCAACAACTTGTATTAAAGAAAGAGATGAACAAATATTAAAAAAAGCACAAGAAATTAATATAGACTACCTAGCATTTAATAACAGAGGTAGTGAAATTGTTAAATATATATCAAAATCAGAAGGAAAAAGAGAACTCGCAGGAACAGCATATGAAGATGTAGAAGAAAGTTATTCAGATATAGTTGGAGCAATAAATTTTTGCATCAGCAAAAAATATGAAGAAATATATCTTCTAGGTCATAGTCTAGGGAGTACAAAAATTGTATATACTTATAATAAGTTAATAGAAAACAAAGAAGAAGAAATCTTAAATAAAATAAAAGGGATTATACTCTTATCATTAATAGATATACCAAAAACATTACAAATTTATCTAAATAATAATTTTGCAAACATGCTTACATATGCAAAAAACATGGAAAAAGAGCATATGGAAAATATATTAATGCCAGAAAAATCTTTTATACACCCAATAAGTATAAAAACTTTTCTAAAATATGCAAGAGATTATAAAAATATAAATTTTGCAAGATATTCTGAAGAAAATTACGATTTTAAAGAATTAAATGCAATTAAAGTTCCACTTTTTATGAGATGGGGCAATATCAATGAAATGATAATACAAAAACCAGAAAACCTATGTGAATTTTTAAAAAGCAAAATAAACAGTAAAAATTTAGATATAGGATATATAGAAGGGGCAAACCACAGCTATCTAGGAAAAGAAGAGTTACTTGCAGAAGAAATACAAAATTTTTTAAAAAAGAAGGTGTAATAAATGGCAAAGCTAGAACTATTTTGTCATAGTAGTATAAAAATATCAGGCCAAAAACAAATATATATAGATCCATATAAAATTAAAGAAGAGATAAATGATGCAGATTATATTTTCTGTACTCATTCTCATTATGATCATTTTTCGGTAGAAGATATAGAAAAAGTAAAAAATAATAACACAAAGATAATAACTGTAAAAAGTTCACAAAAAGAAGCGGAAATACTTGTGGGAAAAGAAAATGTCTTAATAGTAGAGCCAAATGAAGAATACAAAGCTTGGAATATAAAATTTAATACAACAGTAGCCTACAACAAAAATAAGCAATTCCATTTAAAAGAAAATAATTGGGTAGGTTTTATAATTGAATTTGAAGGAATAAAATACTATATATCAGGAGACACAGACGACCTAGAAGAACTACACAATATAAAATGTGATATTGCACTAATTCCAATTGGTGGTACATATACAATGGACTACAAAGAGGCAGCAAACTTTGCAAACAATATAGACGCAAAAGTAGTAATTCCAACTCATTATGGATTAATTGTTGGAAATAAAGAAGATGCTATAAAATTTAAGGAATTAGTTAAGGGGAAGGAAGTAAAAATATTAATTTAAATGAAAAATTTTTGAAAATAAAATATTGTTGTTATATAAGAGCATATAGATTAAAAAAGTAATATTATTTATGAATTTGCATATAATAATATAAGAAAAGAGAAAAGTAATATTTCACAGCTGAGTAGTAACATAAAATATAGGGTTACTGTAGAATTTATATAAAAACTATTGACAAAGTCATATGTAAGAGGTATAATAAAAAAGTAGTAAATCGCGGGGTGGAGCAGTTGGCAGCTCGTTGGGCTCATAACCCAAAGGTCGCAAGTTCGAGTCTTGCCCCCGCAACCAACGAAAAATCGTTCAAAAATAGCCTGTATCTAAAATTGCAGGCTATTTTTTTCTAACTAATTTTAATTTTTATTTTACATATTTGAATTTTACCAAAATATCAATGCTTTTTACAAATTCAAATAACATCCATATAATCTAAAATTAAAAATATCTATACAGCTATTAGCAAAATTCCAAACAAAATTATAAATTGATAAAGCAAGAAAATAAAATTTCAAACTTTTCAAATATATATGCAATAAAAACAAATACATTAAATCCATTCGTGAAACTTCTTAATATAAATCTTCTTCGCAAACAAAGCAATAATACAATAAATAAAAGTTACAAAGAAAATCAAACCAATATATTTAAAAGGAACAGCCACAAGTCCTATCAAAGCACCTAAAGGAGTAAAAGGAACTATAAGTCCAACCAAAATAAGTACAAAAGAAGACAAATAAACTAATTTATGAGCATTACTTTGGAAAAACGGAATTTTAGCAGTTCTAATAATATGCATACCAATAAGATTAGAAACAATACTATACATAAACCAAATAGTCTGGAACATTGCAGCTTCTCTTACACCAAAAATAAACCAAATACTAGCAAAAACTACTAAATCGAAAATTGAGCTAACAGGTCCCATATAAAGCATAAAATGTTTCAAACTCTTAATAGTAAACTTCTTAGGCTTTTTAATCATTTCCTCATCAACATTATCTAAAGGCAAGGTCATTTGACCAAAATCATAAAGCAAACCTTCAACTAATAGCTGAATAGGTGTCTCTGGCAAGAATGGCAGAAAAGCACTTGTAAGAATTACAGACAAAACCTCACCAAAGTTAAAACTAGTTGCAAGTTTTATATATTTCATCAAATTAACAAAAGTTTTTCTACCTTCAGTTGCACCATCTAATAAAACACGTAAATCTTTTTCAAGTAAAATTATATCTGCAGACTCTTTTGCAATATCAACAGCAGTATCTACTGAAATTCCAACATCTGAATTTGTAAGAGATGGACTATCATTTATACCATCACCCATATAACCTACAACATTACCAGATTCTTTTAAAATTCTAATAATTCTTGCCTTTTGTATTGGAGAAAGTTTAACAAAAATATTAGTCTTTTTTAATAATCGTAAAACAGCAGCATCTTGTAATCTATCAAGTTCACTTCCAGTTGCAATATTTTTAGACTGAATACCAACTCTATCACAAATACATTTTGTAACTTCTGCATTATCACCAGTAAGAACAATTACACGAATTCCAGATTTATTAAGCAATTTAACAGACTCTTTTGCACTCTCTTTTGGTGGATCAAGAAAACCAATAAATCCAACTAAAGTCATATTTTTTTCAAAAGAAACATCAAATTCTGTTATATCACTGCTTACAATTTTTTCACAAACTGCAATAACTCTTAAACCATCAGAATTCATTTTTTTACTAATTCTTTGCACATTTTCTTTAATCTCTTTAGTAATAGGAGAAACTTGATTTTTATAAGAAACAGTTTGGCACATTGCAAGAATTTCTTCAACTGCACCTTTAGTTATCATCTTAACTTGACCTTCTCCAGTCTTTCCTATAACAGATAAGCATCTTCTAGAAAAATCAAAAGGAATTTCATCTATTTTTTTAAAAGATTTTGTCTCTTCTGCTAAATTATATTCTAAACCTCTTTTGATAACAGCCTGATCGATATTCCCTATCAAACCAGTTTGAAAATTAGCATTTAAAAAAGCAGATTTCAAAACAGAAATATCTTGATTTCCTTTTATATCTAAATATTTTTCAAGAATAATCTTATCTTCTGTCAAAGTCCCAGTTTTATCTGTGCACAAAACATTCATAGCACCAAAATTTTGTATAGCATCTAACTTTTTGACAATCGTCTTTTTCTTAGACATTTTAACAGCACCTTTTGAAAGACAAGATGATAAAATAACAGGAAGTAAAAGAGGTGTAATTGTAATTGCAATAGCAACTGCAAAAGTAAATGCCGTAACTACACTATGTTTCCAAGCATTTAGTATAAAAACAATAGGGATTAATATAATCATAAACCTAATAAGTAATTTGCTAATACTTTCTATATCCTTTTGAAAAGCCGTTTTAGGTTTACCTGAACTTATAGTATGTGCAATTTTACCAAGATATGTCGAATCTCCAGTTTTAACTACAACACCTTTTGCCATACCAGAAATAACATTTGTACCCATAAAACAAATTGTATCTAAATCTGAGATTGAAGTTAAATCTTCAACAACAATACTAGAGTCTACTTGTTTTTTTACAGCATCAGACTCACCAGTTAAAGCAGATTGTCCGACATATAAATCTTTTGCATCTATAATTCTTAAATCTGCAGGAATCATACTACCAGCTGATAATTTTACAATATCACCTAATACAACTTCTTTAATTGGTATCTTAATTTCCTTATTATCTCTTAAAACAATACAAGTAGTTGCAACTAATTCTTTTAATTTTGCAGCAGCTCTATTAGAACGATATTCTTCAACAAAGTCTAAAAGTGTACTTGCAATAATTAAAATAGAAATAACTGTAATATTAGCATAACTTGGAGTTTCAGGAAGAAATACATCAGTATAAATTAAAATTAATACAATTCCTAAAAGTATGCTATTAAAAGGACTAAATAAACTTTCAAGAAAATAATGATACCATTTCTTCTCTTGTTTTTGCTTAATTTCATTTAAACCATATTTTTGTAATTTACCGACTAGCCTCTTGAGATGAAATACCGTCTACTTTTATATGATAGTTAGAGATAAATTCATCTTTTTTTGTAAGTGCTTCACCTGCATATAGTTTTTTAATGTCTACATCATCTTTTTGATTTGACAAATCAATCATCTCCATTTCTTTTGTTACTTTTATTATTATAGCATAATAATTTTAGATTTAAACAGTAAATTTAAAAAAATTAGACCAAATATATTTAACAAATTAAATAAATCTTGAGCAAAGTTTATTTCAGGCAATAAATTACATCAAATTAAATTATCACTGTATTGACTAGAATTAAAATTGTATAATGAGGTTAATTGAAACAGTAAATTCTACTAAAAAAATTGTATAATGTCGAAATTTGCGATGAAATATTCTTTACAACAATATATAAATATGTTAATATATTTACATAAGATTCATAAATATATATTTTAAATCTTAACATTTTATCAAAAAATATTTTAAAAATTCTAGAAATTTAAAATTAATAAAAAAACAATCAAAAAATGTTAATTCAAAAGCCAAATAATAAAAAAAGAAACAACTCTGCAAATTTTTCAAAAAATCTACAAAATATAAATTCCAAAAATAAAAAAAATAAAAATAAAAAGGAGATGAAAATACAAAAAATAAAAAGCAATCCATAAAATAAAACAATAAAAAGAAAGGAGAAAAAGTTTGAAACTAAAAAAGATAGTAAAAACAATACTAAAAACAATAATAATCATAATTACAATTTTAACATTCAATCTACTAATCTTTATAAACGCAAGCAAAGCAGCAACAAAAGAAACTTATAAATTAGAAGCAATAGGCCCATCAATAACATTGATAAAATATAAAGGAGAAGCCATAACAGCATATTATGTTGGATATGCAGGCAAAATGTATAACTATCCAGCATACTGTTTAGATAAAACAAAAAAATTCATAACAAAAGAATTATCATACAAAGTTACAGAAGAAGGAGAAATAAATGATGTAACACTATGGAGATACATAGTAAACGGATATCCATATAAAGAAATAAGTGAATTAGGATGCAAAGACAGAGACGAAGCATATGTTGCAACACAAGCAGCAATTTATTACTACATATATGACCAAAAAATAGAAGACTATGAACCAATAGGAGAAGCTGGAAAAAGAACAATCGAAGCAATGAAAACTATCATAAAAAATGCAGAAAACACAGAAGAAACCCCAATAACAGAAGCAATAAAAATAAACAAAATAGACTCAAAATTTAAGCAAGACAATATCGAAAAAAACTATGCATCAAAAACATATCAAGTAAATTGTAGTCTACCTCTTGAAAAATACGAAGTAACACTACAAGGATTAGAAGAAGATATAGCAAACTTAAAAGTTACAGATATGGAAAACAACATAAAAACAGAATTTAAACCAAATGAAAAATTCAAAATACTAATACCAATAGAAAAATTAAAAAAATCAACAAATTTTCAAATAACAATACAAGCAAAAGTACAAGCAAAACCAGTAATATATGCAATACCAAACGATAATTTATACCAAGACTTTGCAATTCCAGCAACAACAGAAGAAGAAATAGTAAACGAAACAACAGATGAACCATATCAAAAAAATCAAAAAAATATAAAAATAATAAAAAAAGAAAAAAAAACCAAAAAAAGAATAGAAGGAGCAATATTTGAAATATTAGATATTGATAAAAAAACAATATATGAAAACTTAAAAACAAATGAAGAAGGAGAAATAGTAATAAATAATATGATGCCAGGTACATATTATATAAGAGAAACAAAAGCAAAAGAAGGATACATATTAAGTTCAGAATTAATAAAAATTGAAGTTTTATTAAATCAAAATATAGAAATATATTTTTACAATTTAAAAGAAGCTCCACCTGAAATAAAAATCGATGAAGAAGAGCCAAAAAAAATAATAACTGTAAATCAAGAAGAAAAATTACCTGTGACAGGGATGTAAGATAAAAATTATTTATAAGATGCCATTTCAAAAGGCGAGGAGTGATATTTACCTCGTCTTTTACTTAATTCATTTGCTATATTGACGATTAAAACATTTAAAAAAATAAATATATTTAAGTATTTACAAAATAAAAATTTAATTATACAATAAAAAATATAAATTTTTAAATAAATTATTTAATAAACTAAATATAATAGGGGGATAAAATGATATCATATAAACCATTAAGAAAATTATTAATTGATAAAGATATGTCATGTGGAGAATTAAAAGATATTTTACAAATATCTTCAGCAACAATGGCAAAATTAAATTCAGACAAAATGGTATCATTAACTGTAATTGATAAAATATGTAAATATTTAAATTGCAATATTGAAGATGTAATGCAATACGAAAATAAGAAGAAGGAGAGAAAATAATATGTGTTTAGCACAAATATGTAGATCACCAATTAATTATACAGGAAATAAATATAGAATATTACCACAATTTATTAAATATTTTCCTAGAAATATAAATAAATGCATAGACTTATTTACTGGAGGAGCAACTGTAGCAATTAATATTATAGCTGATGAAGTTGTAGCTATAGATAATAACCCAAGAATAATAAATTTACTAGAGTTTTTAAAAAAACAAGACTATTATAAATTAATAAATAAAATAGACAATATTATAGACTTATATGGATTATCAAATTCTTATAAGAATGGTTATTCTTATTATAAAGAATATGTTAAAGGAAATAATGGACTAAAGCAATATAATATTGAAGGGTTTAGCAAACTAAAAAAAGATTATAATAATTTAAAAAACAAAAACACTAATAAAGCAAATTTATATTTATATATACTTATGGTTTATGCATTTAATAATGATATTAGATTTAATTCAAAAGGAGAGTTTAATTTACCAGTAGGAAAAACAGATATGAATAAAAATAATAGAGATAAAATAAAAAAATATATTGATATCTGCAAGAATAAAGAAATTAAATTTATATGTAAAGATTTTAGAAAAATAAATATAGAAAATTTTAATGATGTTGAATTTGTATATGCAGATCCACCATATCTCATTACTGATGCAGTGTATAATGAAAATGCCGGATGGGGAAAAAAAGAAGAAAAAGATTTGTTGGACATGTTGGACAAACTAAACAATAAAGGAATAAAATTTGCATTATCTAATGTTTTACAAAAAAAGAAATTAAATATAAGAAATGAAATATTATATAATTGGCTAGAAAAAAATAATAATAGGTATTTTATTAACAAAATAGATTACAATTACAGGTCAGCAAGTTATAATAAAAAAAATAGGGACGGTTTAGAAGAAGAAATTTTAATTACGAATTACAAATTGGAGGAATAAAATTGGGACTAAATATAGAAAATAGAAGATATATAGGAAATAAAAGTAAATTGTTAAAATTTATAGATGATACAATAAGAAAAGAAAAAATAGAATTTAATACATTTGGAGATGTGTTTTCAGGAACAGGAGTAGTTGCAGAATATTTTTTAAATAAAGGTAAAGATACATATATAAATGATTTATTATTTTCAAATTATGTTATATATAAAGCTTTATTAAGCAATGACAAATTTGAAGAAGAAAAAATAAAAAAGATAATAGACAAATATAATGAAATAAATTCTGAAAATTTAGAAGAAAATTATTTTTCAAACAATTTTAGTGGAAATTATTATCATAATTATGATGCTAAAAAAATAGGATATGTAAGAGAAGATATTGAAAATAAATATAAAAATCAAGAACTAAATGAAAGAGAATATTATATATTGATATCAGCTTTATTATATTCGATGGATAAAATATCAAATACAGTTGGACATTATGAAAGTTTTTTAAATAAAGAACCAGAGTATAAAAACTTAAAAATAAGTTATATGAATATAAAAAGATATAATGCCAAATCATATATATATAATGAAGATGCTAATAATTTAGTAAAAAAAATAAAAGTTGATGTTATGTATATTGATCCACCATATAATGCTAGACAATATGCTAATTTTTATCATTTATTAGAAAATGTAGCTCAATGGAAAAAGCCAAAAGTATATAATAAAGCAAAAAAAATGGAAAGAAAAAATATAATGAGTGAATATTGCAAAGCAAATGCAAAAGCGGTATTTGAAGACTTAATAAAAAATATTAATGCTAAATATATAATTGTATCTTATAATAATACATATAAGGCAAAAAGCACATCTTCTATTAATTCGATTACCTATGAAGATATGATTAATATTTTAGAGAAAAAAGGAAAATTAAAAATATATGAAACAGATTATAAGTATTTTAATTCAGGCAAAACAAATTTAGATAAACATAAGGAAAGACTATTTATATGTAAAACAGGAGAGTAAATGATGAACCATACCCCTTAAAGTAGACACTCTTTTTTATTAGTGTCTACTTTAAGAGGAACAGTTCACAAAAGAAACTCTCTTTTCTTTATTTTTCTAAAAATATATGATAAAATACAAAAGGAGGTAAAAAATGGAATTATTAGGAATTTATAAAGATTTGTGTAAAAATAACAGATGGTATGATGCATATTGTTCTACAGGAGAAAAATCAAACGGAAAAATTTTGTATTTTTTTAATACTAATTATAGAAATTTGTGGGTATTTGAAACAGGATACAATGTATTTAAAGAAGTAGAAAATATTAATAGAGATC
>CALXUX010000013.1 GCA_944391785.1 uncultured Clostridia bacterium | reverse complement strand
ATTTTGTTACATATAAAATCATAGTATTTTTACAAAAAAAAAGACCTTTGATTTAAAGTAAAACCAAACTATTAGACATAAGGTTTAATAAGAAAGGTTTGTTTTATTTCAAAAGTCTTTTCTTATTTAATCTTGTTTTTGAAACATATCTTTCCCAACACCGCAAATTGGGCATACCCAAGTATCTGGTATATCTTCAAAAGCTGTTCCTGGTGCTATTCCGCTATCTGGATCTCCTTTTTCAGGGTCATATACATACCCACATGCCATACAAACATACATTTTAATTCACCTCCTATAACATTATACAAACTATATATTTTTTAAAATTTTTTTTTTTTTTTTTTTATACAAATTATAAATTTTATTCATTTATTTCAAACATATCTTTACTTTGTCCACAAACTGGACATACCCAATTTTCTGGTAATTCTGAAAATGGTGTTCCTGGCTTTATGCCAGCTTTTTCATTTCCAAATTTTGGGTTATATATATATTTACATTGCAAACATTCATATCTTTCTTTTCCAGTTCTTTTTGGCCAAAAGTTTTTGTATCCTGCTGCTATTGCAACTAATACAATTAATAAAAATGATAATGCTGTCCATATACCGCTATCAAATAATATCACTGCAAATATTCCAAATATTGCACTAATTCCATATAATATTAATACTGCTTGTTTTTGATTATATCCTTTTGCAACTAATTTATGATGTAAATGACCTTTGTCTGCTTTAAATACTGCTTTTATGGATTTTCCTCTTATGATTCTTCTTACTATTGCCATAAATGTATCGAAAATTGGTAAGCCTAAAACTATTAATGGTAATACAATTACTGCTGCTGTATATGTTTTTGCTGAACCTAAAATAGATATTACAGCAAGTGCAAATCCTAAAAAGTTAGATCCTGTATCACCTAAAAATGTTTTTGCAGGAGAAAAATTGTATGGTAAAAATCCTACTAATGCTCCAGCTAATGCTGTTATTAGTACGATTGATATCATAGAAGAGCCATTAAGTACAAATATTATTAATAATGAAACTGCAGATATAATTGATATTCCTGAAGATAAGCCATCTAGTCCATCTATTAAGTTTATAGAATTTGTAACTATTATAATCCATATTAATGTTAGAATTATTGATGTTATTTCATGGATTTCTGGAAAGTTTAAAAATGGTAAAGTTATTCCCTCTATTCTTATTCCAGATGCAACTACGATTATCGCTCCTATTGTTTGTCCTATTAGTTTTGTAATTGGTTTTATGGTTTTTATATCATCAACTATGCAAAAGGCTGCAACGACTAGTATTCCTGCTAAAAATCCTAGGAGTTTTATTCCATATTGTTCGATTCCAAATAGATTTATAGTATGCTCTATATTCATAACTATTAATAAATAAATGGATGAAACTACAAATCCTAATATAACAGCAGGTCCCCCAAATTTGGGCATTGCTTTTTTCCTCATTCTTCTTTTATCTTTTGGAATATCAACAGCGCCTATTTTATCGGCAAGCTTTATTGTATATGGTGTAGTAACAAAAGCTACTACAAATGCTAAAACAAAAGCGATTGCAATGTCTCCCCACATAAACTATTCCTCCATTTATTTCATATTTTCTTTTTCTATTTCTTCTATCATATCTAATCTTTCTTTATATCTTCCACCTTTAAATTCTGCTGCTATCCAGTTTCTTACTATGCAAATTGCTTGGTTTACTGTTAGGTAGTCTGCTCCTAATGTTATTACATTTATATCATCATCTGCTTTTGCAAATTTTGCAGAAACTTCATCTTGAATTGATGCTGCACGAATTCCTTTAAATTTATTTGCAACAACTACCATTCCATAACCTGATCTACAAACAAGAATTCCTTTATCTGCTTCTTTATTTTGCAAGGCTTGAGCTACTTTTTTTGCATAAATTGGATAATCTGTTCTTTCTTCATTATATGTACCCAAATCTTTGTATTCTATATTTTTTTCTTCTAAATATTTTTTTATTTCTTCTTTTAGTTTGTATCCTCCATGATCTGATCCGATTGCTATCATTTCTATCACTCCATTCACTTTTTATTATTTTTATATACTTATATTTTTTCTTATTTAGTAATAATTTATTCTATACTTTTTTATTCTTGCTTTTTGTTTAATACAATATATCATATTTAAATATACATTACAACAAAATTTTGCGAATTTATTGTAAATTTTGTGTAAAGACTTGAAAAAGTTCAAAAACTATGGTAGAATATTAGATGTTATAATGTAATATAGACTAAGAGGAGGTGCTAAAATATGCCAAATATTAAATCAGCTAAAAAAAGAGTTAAAATAATTGAAAAGAAAACTTTAAGAAATAATATGATAAAATCTGGATATAAATCAGCTATAAAAAGTTTTGAACAAGCACTAGATGCTAAAAATATGGAAGAAGCTCAAAAACTATTTTCTTTAGCAACTAAAAAAATAGATCAAGCTTGTGCTAAAGGTGTTATTGTAAAAAACACAGCAGCTAGAAAAAAATCTAGTTTATCAAAAAAATTAAATTCAGCTATGGCTTAAGCAAATTAATAAAGATTATGCATAGTTTTTATTTTATAAAAGTATCTAACAGATACTTTTTTTATTGGTTTAAAATTCCATTGAATAATTCTGGTTTAAGTGTTAACATAAATATGGTGATGAATATGTGGAAAAATTTAATTGATAAATTTAGACATTTAGATAAAATTACATATAAAATCATGAAAAATGGTTTTAAATTTAGTTTTATTCTTGCTTGTGTTTCTTTATTTCTACTTATTACATATATGTTATTTTATTCTGCTCCTTTACTTTATTATATTGGAATTTCTGTTTTTAAATTGAGCTTAACATTTGGAATCGAATTTCTTGTTTGTGGATTTGCGGTTGATACAATAAAAAAGCAGATGATCAATTAGGGAATGGTTAAATTGGACAGCTCCAGAGTGACCAAAAATGGCTAACTTGAGGAATAGTTAACCATTTAATTCTTTCAAAAACATTTCATTCAACATTTTTGGATTTGCTTTTCCCTTTGTTTCTTTCATTGCTTGTCCTACTAAATATCCTAGCGCTCTATCTTTTCCTGCTTTATAATCTGCAATTGATTGTGGGTTTGCTTCTAATATTTTTGTAACTATTTCTTTTATTTCTGATTCATCTGATATTTGTATCCAGCCTTTTTCTTTTATTATGCTTTCTGGATCTCTTGGATTTTCAAATAGTTCTTCTAATACTTTTTTTCCTATGCTAGAACTTATTGTTCCTTTATCTATAAGAATAACTAATTTTCCTAATTGATTAGCATCAAATGGTATTTCTATTGGATCCATTTCTGTTTCATTTAAAATTCTTGAGATTTCTGATATTATCCAGTTTGAAACTGCTTTGGGGTTATTACATACTTTTATTGCATTTTCAAATAGGTCTGATAAATATTTTGATGCTGTTATTATGTTTGCATCTTTTTCTGATAGTTTGTATTCTTCTAAATATCTTTGTTTTCTGCTTTCTGGTAGTTCTGGAAGATTTTTTCTTATATTTTCTATATATTCGTCTGATAGTTTTATTGCAGCTAAGTCTGGGTCTGGAAAGTATCTATAGTCTTGTGCATCTTCTTTATCTCTCATTGAAAATGTTTTTCCTGATACGTCATCCCATCTTAGTGTTTCTTGTTCTACTAGGTTTCCTTCTTCTAAAATTTCTATTTGTCTATCTATTTCATATTCTATTGCTCTTGTAATACTTCTGAATGAATTCATATTTTTCATTTCTGTACGTGTTCCAAGTTTTGGGTCTCCTTTTTTTCTTACAGATACATTTACGTCTGCTCTAAATGACCCTTCTTGCATTTTACAGTCTGATACTTCTATGTATTCTAGTATTGCTTTTAATTTTTTTAAATAGCTTTCTACTTCTTCTGTGCTACGCAAGTCTGGTTCTGATACAATTTCTATTAATGGTACCCCTGCTCTGTTTAAGTCTACTAAACTTCCTCCACCAAAGTCGTCATGGTTTAGCTTTCCTGCGTCTTCTTCTATGTGAATTCTTGTGATTCTTATTTTCTTTTTGCCATTATTTGTATCTATTTCAACAAATCCTTTTTCACATAATGGTTTATCATATTGAGATATTTGATATGCTTTTGGTAAATCTGGATAGAAGTAGTTTTTTCTGTCATTTTTACTATCTTTAGATATTGTGCAATTTGTTGCAAGTCCTGCTTTTACTGCATATTCTATTACTTTTTCATTTAATACTGGTAATGTTCCTGGCATAGCCATACATATAGGACATACTTGTGTATTTGGAGATGCACCAAATGTTGTTGGGCAAGAACAGAATATTTTTGTTTTTGTTGATAATTCGCTGTGAACTTCTAGTCCTATTATTACTTCATAATCATCTCTTGTCATTTTTCTCCTCCTTGAATTATTTATTTTGAATTATATTTTGAATGCATTTTTGAAAATTTAAAATTATTAATTATTTTTTGAATTCAGGTTTATATTTTTCTCTAAATTTGATTTCTTGTTCAAATGCATATGCTGTATTCAATATTTTTTGTTCTTCAAATTTTTTTCTAATTATTTGCATTCCGATAGGCATTCCTTCTTTGTCTACTCCAGCAGGAATTGATATTGCTGGAAGTCCTGCTATATTTACTGATACTGTGCATATGTCTGCCAGATACATTTCCATTGGATTGTTTGATTTTGAGCCTATACAAAATGCTACTGTTGGTGATGTTGGCACTAATATAACGTCATAGTTTTCAAATATTTTGTTAAATTCATTCATAACTAATGTACGTACTTGTTGTGCTTTTTTGTAGTATGCATCATAATATCCTGATGATAATACATATGTTCCTAATATTATTCTTCTTTTTACTTCTTTTCCAAATCCTTCGCTTCTGGTTTTTTTGTATAATTCTTTTAAGTTTTGGTACTCTTTAGTTCTATATGTATATCTTATTCCATCAAATCTTCCTAAATTAGAACTTGCTTCTGCACATGCTATTATGTAATATGTCGCAAGTGAATATTTTGCAATATCTAATGAAACTTCAGTAACTTCAGCTCCCATTTCTTTGTATTTTTCTATTGCTTTTTGCAGTGTTTGTTTTACTTCCTCATTTATTCCATCACCATAAAATTCTTTTGGTATTGCTATTTTTAAACCTTTCACATCATTTTTTAAGCCTTTTTCATAATCTATTTTTTCCATATTTTTGGATGTTGTATCTTTTTTATCGGGCCCTGCTATTATATTTAATAATAATGCTGAATCTCTTACATCTTTTGTTATAGGTCCTATTTGATCAAGTGAAGAAGCAAATGCTACTAATCCATACCTAGATACTAACCCATATGTTGGTTTTAAACCTACTACACCACAAAAACTAGATGGTTGTCTTATAGATCCCCCTGTATCACTTCCAAGTGCCCAAGGAACAAGCTCTGCTGCTACTGCTGCAGCTGACCCTCCTGATGAACCACCTGGTACTCTATTTAGATTCCAAGGGTTTTTAGTCTTTTTGAAATATGAATATTCTGTTGAACCTCCCATTGCAAACTCATCCATATTTAATTTGCCAAGATTTATCATATTCTCATTTTTTAGTTTTTCTACAACTGTTGCATCATATGGAGATATAAAATTTTCAAGCATTTTTGAGCTACAAGTTGTTTTAATTCCTTTAGTACATATATTATCTTTTATACCAATTGGTATTCCTGCAAATCTAGAATTTATTTTTCCTTCCTTCTTCTTTTCTTGTATTTCCTCTGCTTGCTTTTTGGCTTCTTCAGATAATATAGTTACAAAACTTTCTACATCTTTTTCTCTTTGATTTATTTTGTCTAAGTACGCATTTGTTATATCTTTAATCTCTATCTCATTTTTATCAATTTTTTCAAGTAATTCATGTACTGTTAATCTTGTAATATCCATTTATTCCTCCATTCTTAGTCTTTTTGTAAGACTATTTTTGAACTTTTGGGACATTCCTTAAAGTTCATATTGATTAATTTTTATAATCTCTTTTAATCTTTCTTAATTTTGAACTTTAAGGAACGTTCCTAAAGTTCACATTAGTTAATGACTTTTGGTATTTTAAACATATTTTTTTCTTTACTTTCTGCGTTTTGAAGTAATGCTTGATTATCTTCAAAAATTTCTATTTCATCTTTTCTAAAAATATTTTTTTCTTCTATTGCATTCATGGTTATTTCTAATTTTTCTACTGGTGCTGAATTTACTATATTTGCGAAGTCTAGAATTTCTTGTAGATTGTTTAAGTAGTTTGGTATTTCAGATTCTTCTAAATATAGATTTGCTAGATTTGCTATATGTAATAACTCTTCTTTGCTTACTTTCATTTTCTTCACTCCATTCAATTCAAATTTTTTAATTTATTAATTATTTAATTTTTTATTATTTATAAACTTTTCTTATTATATACTGATTCTTACAAAATTACAATATTTTTTGCACTTTTACTTATACAATGTTTTATTTTTTTCTTGATTTTTTGTGCTTTATAGTATAAAATACATAAAATAACAAAAGAGTGGTGAGTGTATGAAAATAGGAAAAAATGATAAAAAAGAAAATAAGATTAAAAATAATTCAATAAATATGGCTAAAAATATAAAAAAAGAGAATGTAAAGAATAAAAAACAACAATCAAATAATGAAATTTCAAATGTTATAAAAATTAATTCAGATTTTTCTTCACAAAATTTTATATATTCAAAAAAATTGAGAAATATTTTTATAACTATAGTTATAATAGTAGTTCTTTTAATTGTAAGAATTGGCTTTTTGCAGTTTGTTCAAGGTAGTTATTTAAAAGAACTTGCATATAATCAGCAAGCTATAAATCAAATTATAAGTCCTAAACGTGGAAATATTTATGATAGTAAAGGTAAAATTTTAGCAACAAGTGCACAAGTTGATACTATTACTATAAATCCAAAAAGTATAGTAGGAAAAACTGATGAAGCAACAAAGGCTTTAAAAGAAAAAGTTGCACAGGGTTTATCTGAGATTTTTGAACTAGATTATAATGAAACATTAGAAAAAGTAAATAGTACATCACAAGTTGAAACAATTGCAAGAAAAGTTGAAAAAGATAAAGTTGATAAATTAACAAGTTGGATGGACGAAAATGATATTTCTGTAGGAATAAATATTGATGAAGATACAAAAAGATATTATCCGGGTAATAATCTCCTATCACATGTTCTTGGTTTTTGTGGTTCTGATAATGAAGGAAGATATGGAATTGAATATGAGTGGAATAGTATTTTAGCCGGAACTCCTGGTAAAATAGTAAGTTCAAAAGATGTTAATCAACAAGAAATTCCAAATACTGAAGAGTCATATATTGCCCCTGAAAATGGAAGTGATTTAACTTTAACTATTGATGTAAATATTCAAAAAATTGTTGAAAAATATTTAAAACAAGCATGTATTGATAATGAATGTTCAAAAGGTGGAGTTTGTATTGTTATGGATCCAAAAACAGGTGATATTTTATCTATGGCAAATTATCCTGATTTTGATTTAAATAATCCTGATACACCTAGTGAAACTTTGGCTCTTACTTTTGATACATTATCTACAGAAGAGCAAAATAATGCATTATTTAGTATGTGGAAAAATAAAGCAATTTCTGATATATATGAACCTGGTTCTGTATTTAAACTAATTACAGCTTCAGTAGCTTTAGAAGAAGATATTACAGAACCTGATATAGAAAGAGATTTTAATTGTACCGGACATGAAACTTTTCAAGATTCTAGTAGATCTAAACCTCTTACTATAAAGTGTTGGAAATATTATGCTCCACATGGATACCAAACTTTAACAGAAGCTTTAGGGAATTCTTGTAACCCTGCATTTATGCAACTTGCTAAAAGAATTACTGCTCCTACATTATATAAATATTATGAAGCTTTTGGATTGTTTGATAAAACTGGAATTGACCTTCCTGGTGAATCAAATTCTGTAATTTTAGATTTAGATAAAGTAGGTGAAGTCGAACTTGCAACAGCATCTTTTGGTCAAAGAACTATTAATATTACTCCCCTTCAAATGATTACAGCAGTTTCTGCTATTGCAAATGATGGTGTTCTTATGAAACCTAGAATAGTAAAACAAATAACAAATTCTGAAACAGGTGCTGTTACAAATATAGATCCTGTAGAAGTTAGACAAGTACTTTCTTCTGATACTGCTGAAACTATGAGAGAAATGATGGAATCTGTAGTTGTAGATGGTACTGGTGGTAAGGCTGCAGTTAGCGGATATTCTGTTGGTGGAAAAACTGGAACATCTGAACCAATTGAAGGTAGTGAAGAAGATGGATATGTATCTTCATATGTTGCTATATCTCCTGTAGAAGATACTCAAGTTTCAATATTAGTTGTTTTATTTGATCCTCAAAATGAAAAAGCAGGTCATAATGGTGGCCAAATTGTAGCACCCGTTGTTTCTCAAATGTTAACAGAGATATTACCAACTCTTGGTGTACCTTCAGATGCAGAACAATCAACTACTGATGATAGTGATTTAATAACTGTTTTAGATGTTAGAAATAAAACAATTACAGAAGCTGAAAAGATTCTAAATAATTTAGGCTTAAAAACAATTGTAAATACTTCTAATGATAAAAATAGTACTATTGTTGTAGACCAAGTTCCAAAACCAGGTGTTTCACTTTCTAAAGATTCTGTAGTAGTTTTATATGATGCTGATAATTCTGTAAGAACCTCAGTTACTGTTCCTGATTTAACCGGAAAAACAGCTCTGCAAGCAACTAGTATATTGAAAAATCTTAATTTGAATATATCTATTACCGGCTCTGGCACAGTTTCTTCACAAAATCCTGCAAAAGATACTAAGGTTGAGGAAGGTACTGTTATAAATGTAACGTTGTCGTCTCCTAATAGAGATACTCATTAGTTTTTATTAATTGATAATTTTTTACATTATTACTATTTGTATAAATAAAGAGAATATTTTACTAATTTGTAGTAAAGTATTCTCTTTTTTATTTTTGGGATTTTTATTTTTGTTTTAATATTTGGTTTTTAGTTTTGATTTTTTATTTTCCTTTTCAATTTTCCTTTTTTTATTTTGTTTCTTTCTTTTTTTGATTTTAACTTTTATTTGAATTCTTTACTTCTTACAATTTATTAAGAACTCTAGAAAATCTTTCAGTTTTTATTTTGTAATGAAAAACTTTTTGTTTATATTTTTGGTTTATGAAAAAATATAAATTAATATGTTACTATATTATTTTTTCATTTTTCCAATATAAATCAAGTAGTCTGTCTAATTTCTTTATTTTAAAATTTTGTTTTTTTACTTTTTCACATTCTTCATAACTTGATCCTTTTATGTATGTTAGCCATTGTTCTTCTGGTGTCATTTTTTCTAAAAACATTGGTTGGAATTTTTCTAGTTCTAAAATATGTAATTCTATATCTTCTTCTGAACTAATTTTGGTTGGATTTGTGATATATATTTTTTTATGATAGCAAAAAGAACTGTAATAATTGAAATCTAATATGTTAATAGTTTTGGTTTTGGCTATTTTTCTATTGTCTTCATATTTTATTTGGTTTGTGTGTATTTGGCAATAATACATAAGTAATTTTGTTTGTATGTATATGCCATCTATTATTTGTATTCCTATATTTAATTCTTCTTTTGTATTACTTATGATTCTTGCATCAGCTATTCCAAAATTTTCTTCTGATGGAAGATATCTGGCCTTTTCTTTTAAATATGGATTTAAAATTATCTTTTCGATTTTTATATTTAAAACGGCCTCAATGAAATTCTGCAATATGTCTAAGTTGTTTTCTGAATTTAAAACTTTTCTGAGAACATAATTTCTTTTTGCTATGAACTTTTTATTCATATAAGTAATGCCATTCCTCCTTTCTTTTTATTTTTGATCTTTGTTTTTATTGAAATTTTAAGAAGATATTTTTACATATGTTTTTGAGATAAAAAAATTTTTGAATGTTAAGTTGAATTAAAATATTTTGAAAAATAAAAAAATTATAATTCATTTACAATTAAAGTATAGTTCCTAAATAACATTATGTCAATGATTTTTTATGAATTGTGTTTACTTTTCATCGCAAAAAGTGACAAAATAGAAATGTATCAATTGCAATTTTACTTATGTGTTTATATAATTATGCTATTATTATAAGTTTGTTTTACTTTTTATATCAGTTTAAATACTTTAAAATACCCTTAAAGTATCTTTAATGATTAATACTTTTGGGGTATTTTTATTATATTTTTTATTATATTTTTTCTATTATATTTCTTTTATTATATTTTTCTATTGTATTTTCTTATTATATTTCTTCCTATTATATTTCTTCTATCAAATTTTTTCTATAATATTTATTACTTCTTTTATTTTTTCATCTGGTGTTGAAGCTCCTGCCATTATGCCTATTTTTTTTACATTTTCTATTTCTTTTAAGTCTATTTGATCTTTATTTTCTATTAAAATTGCTCTTTTACAGTACTTTTTTGCTATTTCATATAGCTTTTTTGTGTTTGAGCTGTTTTTTCCTCCTATTATTATCATACACTCAACTTTTTTTGAAATATCTTCTGTCTCTTTTTGCCTTATTTCAGTTGCTTTGCATATAGTATTTCTTATTTCTATTTCGATATTCTTATTTTCTAATTGTTCTTGGATTAACTTAGAATATTCTTTAAATTTTTCAATACTATATGTAGTTTGTGATATTATTAAAAGCTTTTTTAAACTTGACTTTTCTAATTCTTTTAATGCTTTTTCTATATCTTCTTTTTCTTCTATTATCGAATAATTTTTTCCACAGTAACTTATTGTTCCTATATTTTCAGGATGGTTTATATTTCCAAAGAGTATAATGTAATGGTCATCTTTTTTTTCTTCTGCTATTTGGTGTATTTTTAATACATTTGGACATGTGTAGTCTATTATTTGAAAATTGTTTTCTTTTGCTTTCTTATATGTTTCTTTAGGTATTCCATGTGCTCTTATAATTAGTCTTTTTTCCTCTTTACTTTCTTTTACAGTTTCTTTTATTTTAGTTGTATTTATATCATTCTTATATGAATCTATATCATCTATAAATTCTATTCCTTTGTTTTCTAAGCCTTTTACTACATCTTTATTATGTACTATTTCTCCTAAACAATATATGTTTTTTTTATTGCTTTCGACTTCTTTTTCTGCTCCTTCTACTGCTCTTTTTACTCCATAACAAAATCCTGCTGTTTTACCTACAATTATTTCCATTCAAATTTACTCCTTTTTTATTTATGTTACAATTCAAAGTTCTTATTTTAATATGTAGAAAAACTACGGGAAGGTAATATATATATTTCATATTATTTAATCATTTCCAATATTTCTTTTTTTAATACTTCTACAATATCTTCTTGTTTTACCTTTCTTATGATTTCTCCCTTTTTAAAAAGCAAGCCTTCTTTTATTCCTCCTGCAATTCCAATATCTTCTTCTCTAGCTTCCCCTGGCCCATTTACTGCACATCCCATTACTGCAACTTTTATGTCTTTATCTATTGTTTGTAAAAACTCTTCTACTTGTTTTGCTATTGGAATTAAATCTATTTGTGTTCTTCCACATGTTGGGCAAGCTATAAGTGTAGGAGATTTTTTATATAACCCCATATCTTTTAATATTTCTTTTGCAACTTTTATTTCTTTTATTGGGTCTGCAGATAATGATACTCTTAATGTATCTCCTATTCCTTCTTTTAACATTATTCCAAGGCCTATACTAGATTTAATTGTTCCACTAAATTCTGTTCCAGCTTCTGTGATTCCTAGATGTAATGGATAGTTAAATTCTTTTGCAGCTTCCTCATAACTTTCTATACATAGTTTTAAATCAGATGCTTTTAAAGATATTACTATATCATAAAAGTCTAGGTCTTCTAAAATTTGTACATGTCTTCTTGCACTTTCTACCATTGCTTTTGCTGTGGGTTTACCTCCATATTTTTCTAGTAATTCTTTTTCAAGTGATCCTGCATTTACACCTATTCTAATTGGTATGTGTTTTTCTTTGCATTTTTCAACTACCATTTTGGTTCTTTCTTTGCTTCCTATATTTCCTGGGTTTATGCGGACTTTATCTACTCCTGATTCAATTGCTTCTAGTGCTATTCTATAGTCAAAGTGTATGTCTGCAACTATTGGAATATGTATTTGTTTTTTTATTTCTTTTATTGCTTTGGCATCTTCTATGTCAAGACATGCTACTCTTATGATTTCACAGCCTGCTTGTTCTAGAGAAAGTATTTGTTTTACAGTTTCAGGTATATTTTTTGTTTTGGTGTTACACATTGATTGGATTATGACTTTATCTTGCCCTCCTATTTGCACATTTCCTACCATTACTTTTCGTGTATTAGTTCTTTTTAGCATATGTTTCTCCTTTAATATTTTTGTTTTTTTATCTAATATTTTTATTTTTTACTAATTGTACTAATTTTTGTTTTTTTATTGATATTTTTTTATTATTTTATTATACTAGAATTAAACTTTAGTTCATTTCTACCTTACCTATTATATCACATATATTTTCTATATTAAATCTTTTCATATAATTTTCTATTCCTTCTATTGTTTTTATACTTGTATATGGATCTATAAAGTTTGCAGCTCCTATTGATATTGTAGTTGCTCCTGCAAGCATAAATTCTATTGCATCTTCTGCATTTGTTATTCCTCCAAGTCCCATTATTGGTATATTTACAGCTTGAGAAACTTGATATACCATCCTTACTGCTACAGGTTTTATTGCAGGGCCTGATAGGCCTCCTGTATTGTTTGCAAGTACAGGGCGTCTAGAATATATGTCTATTTTCATTCCTAGTAATGTGTTAATTAGTGATACTGCATCTGCTCCTCCATCTTCTACTCCTTTTGCAATTTCTGCTATATTTGTTACATTTGGAGTTAATTTTACAATTAGTGGTTTACTTAGGACTTTTCTTACTTCTTGTGTTACTTTTTTTACTCCTTCATATGTATTTCCAAATGCCATACATCCTTCTTTTACATTTGGACAAGAAAGGTTAAGTTCTACTCCATCAATATCTGCTTTGTCTAATATTTTGCATAATTCTACATATTCTTCTATAGAACTTCCACAAGCGTTTACTATTATTTTTGTATCATATTTTCGCAAATTTGGTAAATCGTTTTGCATAAAGTATTCTACTCCTGGGTTTTGCAAACCTATACTGTTTAACATTCCACTTGCTGTTTCACAGATTCTTGGTGGTTTGTTTCCGCTTTTTGGTTTTAGTGATGTTCCTTTTGTGATTATTGCCCCAAGTTTTCCAAGGTCGAAAAATTCGCTATATTCTCTTCCATATCCAAATGTTCCTGATGCAACTGTTACTGGGTTTTTCATTTCTATTCCAGCAAAATTTATTTTTGTGTTCATTTTTTTCACTTCCTTTTATATTAATTTTTAGTTAATATTTTTTTAGTTTTTTCTATTCTTATATCTGTTATTGTTTTTTTTAGTTTTTTCTATTCTTATATCTGTTATTGTTTCTTTTAAGTTTTTTCTAAATTCTATATTAGCAATTGTTTCTATAAATTTTATTATTTTTAAAATTCTACATCTCTTGCATTAAATACAGGTCCACCTTTGCATACATGGAAGTATTCTGGTGCATCTTTTGGGCTTTTTGCTGTTTTTACGGCACACCCTAAGCATACTCCAAGTCCACATCCCATTTTTTCTTCTAGTGATATTTGGCAAGCTATGTTGTTTTCGTTTGCATATTTTTGCACTGCTCTTAGCATAGGTATTGGACCACATGCGTATAGGCATTCATATTTTTCTTTTTCCATATCTTCTATTAGGCTATTTATTGCAAAACCTTTTTTTCCATATGTTCCATCATCTGTTGTAATTTCTAAATGGCTTGTTACTTCTTTAAATTCTTTTTCTAGCATTACATATTCTTTGTTTCTAAAACCTAGGTATCCTGCTATTTCTTTTCCTTGATTTTTTGCTTCTTTTGCAAGTTCATATAGTGGGAATATTCCTATTCCTCCACCGATTATTGCAATTTTTTTATAGCCTTCTTGCTTGAATGTTCCATATCCTAGTGGTCCTATTATATCTATTTTGTCTTGTACCTCTTTTTTGGATAATATTTTGGTTCCTTTTCCTTTTACTTGGAATATGAATTCTAGTGTTCCTTGTTCTTTGTTTAAGTTATATATGCTTATTGGTCTTCTTAAAAATGGCTCTGTTTCTTCTGATACTCTGATTTCTATGAAGTTTCCAGGTTTTGCTATTTTTACAATTTCTTCTGCTTCTACAGTGAATTTATATATGTCTTTGATAATTTCTTGTTTTTCTATTAATTTCGCAAAAATTTGCTTTGGCATAAATTCCCTCCTTTTTATTTTTTGAGATATTTTATTTTTTATTAATGTTTCATTTTCCATCAATATTTAATTTCTATTAATACTTAATTTGTTTCTGTTATTATTTTATCAATATTTATTTATATGATCTCTTATAGCTTGATTTAATTCTTCTTTCATTCTTAAAGCTTCGCTTCTGGTTGCTTTTTCAAATTCATCTTCTGTAAATTTTTGTTTCCACATTTCACTGCTATATGCGTTTATTAAACTTCTTGATGCATTTACAATTCCTCCTATACCATTTTTATCAAAGCCTAATGCTATGTCTTCTGCTTTTCCTCCTTGAGCACCATATCCTGGTATTAAAAAGAATGTGTGAGGAGCAAGTTTTCTTATATCTTTTAGTTCTTCTCTATGGGTTGCTCCGACTACTGCTGATATGCTACTATATCCATATTCCCCTATTTGGTCTTTTCCCCAAGTTTCTATAAGTTTTGCTACTTTTTCAAATACTTTTTCTCCTGTTTCTAATTTTAAGTCTTGCATATCTTTTGATGATGGGTTTGATGTTTTTGCTAGTATAAATACTCCTTTATTGTATTTTTTACAATCTTCTATGAATGGTTTTATGCTATCTATTCCCATGTATGGGTTTAGTGTTACAAAGTCTACATCAAATATTGCTTCTTCTTTTTTGCCAATTTTGCTTCTTCCTAAAAATGCATCTGAATAACTTTGGGCAGTTGTGCCTATGTCTCCTCTTTTTATGTCTGCTACTACAATCATTCCTTGTTTTTTTGCATATTTGCAAGTTTCTTCAAATGCTTTCATTCCTTCTATTCCATATTTTTCGTAAAATGCTATTTGTGGTTTTACTGCTGGGATTATGTCTTTTATTGCGTCTATTATTCTTTTATTAAATTCTATTATAGATTTTGCTACTCCTTCTAGACTTTCTTCATATTTGCTTTTTATACATTCTGGTATTTGCTCATATCTTGGGTCTAGCCCTATTATGGTTGGATTGTTTGTTTCTTTTATTTTTTGTATTAGTTTGTCCATCATATTATTCATTTTATTAATTCCTCCCATTTTTAATTATCTTGATATACTATTCTTCCTCCAACTATTGTGTATTTTACTTTGCCTTTTAATTCTTTTCCAATAAATGGACTATTCTTTGATTTTGAGACAATTTTGTCTTCAGTATATATGTATTTTTCATTTTCGTCAAATATTGTTATGTCTGCAATTTTTCCTTCTTCTATTACGCCTCTGTCTATTTTTAGAAGCTTTGCTGGAGTATATGATGTAAGTCTTACTAAGTTTAGGTAATCTATTTCGTTTGTGTCTATTAAATTCATTATTTCTGCAGATAGAGCTGTTTCAAATCCTATTATTCCATTTGGAGCTTTTGATAAATCTTGCATTTTTTCTTCTTTGCTGTGTGGTGCATGGTCTGTTATTATACAGTCAATTGTTCCTTCTTTTAGGCCTTCTATTATTGCAAGTTTATCTTTTTCTTCTCTTAGTGGTGGATTCATTTTTGCGTTTGTGCCTGATGCTAATACTTCTCTTGCTGTAAATGTAAAATAGTGTGGGCAAGTTTCTGCTGTTATTTTTACTCCACGTTTTTTAGCATCTCTTACCATATTTTTAGATGTTTTTGTACTTATGTGGCAAATATGTCCTCTTACATTATTAGTTTCTGAAATTACTATTTCTCTTGCTGCCATAATCTCTTCAGCTTCTGGAAGTACTCCTTCTACTCCAAGTTTTTCGGCTATTCTTCCAGCATTTATTGCTCCTTTTGAAACAGATTTTTCTTCACAATGTGATGCTACAAATGTTCCTAAACTGTCTGCTTTTATCATGGCTTCTCTCATAATTTTGCTATTTACAACAGGCATTCCATCATCTGAAAAGGCAATAGCTCCTGCTGTTTTCATTTCTTCAAAATCAATTAACTCTTCACCTTTTTCCCCTTTTGTAACTGATGAGTATGGCAAAATATTGCATAAATTTACTCTTTTTGCTTCAGCTATAATCTTTTCTAAAACTTCTTTATTATCAGGTGTAGGTTTAGTATTAGGCATTGGGCATATAGTTGTAAATCCACCTGCAACTGCACTCTTAGCACCAGTTTCAATTGTTTCTTTATACTCGAATCCAGGCTCCCTTAAATGACAGTGCATATCTATCATCCCTGGTATTATTTTTAGATTAGTACAATCAATAACTTTATCTGCTTTTTTCTTTATTTCTTTAGATATTGTTTTAATTTTTTCATCTTCAATCATTATATCAAATTTTTCATTTATTTTTGTTTTATAATCAATTAAAGTTCCATTTTTTAATAAAATTTTCATAGTTACTCCTTTTCTATTTTTAATTTTGAACTTTAGGGACGTTCCTTAAAGTTCATTGGCATAATAAAATATTTTTTAGATTTGTGGCAAGTCTTTAGATTGTGAACTTTAGGATTGTTTCTTAAAGTTCTTTAATATAAAAATATTTTAATTTTTAGATTTGATTTATGAACTTTAAGGAACGTCCCTAAAGTTCACTTAAAGTTTATTCTGGTTTTTGTACTTTTTCTTCACAGTATTTACATCTGTAGATTGCGTTTTCTCTGTCTGTTAGTTCACAGATTTGTGGTAAGTTTTGTTCTATTGATGTTATACATCTTGGGTTTTTGCATTTTACTATGTTTATTAGTTTTTCTGGTAGTTTTGGGTGGAATTTTTCTACTATTTTGTCGTTTTGTATTTTGTTTATTGTTATGTTTGGGTCTAAATACCCTAATATGTCTATGTTTATGTCTAGTAGCTCGTCTATTTTTATTATGTCTTTTTTTCCGGTTTTTTTGCTTTTTGCGTTTTTTATTATTGCAACTTGTGTGTCTAATTTTCCTAAGTTTAGATATTCATATATTTCTAGACTTTTTCCTGGTTTTATGTGGTCTATTACATATCCATTTTTTATGCTATCTATGTTCATTATTTTACCTCCAATAATTTTGATTGTTATCTATGTTTATTATTCTATCTCTAACAATTTTAAGATTAGTGCCATTCTTATATATTTTCCGTATTTTGCTTGCTTGAAATATGCTGCTCTTTTGTCTTCGTCTACATCTGTTGATATTTCGTTTACTCTTGGTAATGGGTGCATTATGCATAGATCTTCTTTTGCTTTTTTTAGTTTTTCTTTGTTTAGTATGTAGTAGTCTTTTAGTCTTATGTAGTCATCTTCGTTGAAAAATCTTTCTTTTTGAACTCTTGTCATGTATAGTATGTCTAGGTCTCCTAGGTATTCTTCTATGTCTTTTGTTTCTATGTATGGAATGTTATTTTTTTCTAGTATATTTGTTTTTATATAGTCTGGAATTTTTAATTCCTTTGGTGAAATTAAATAGAATTTGATATTTTTGTATCTTGACATGGCTGTGATTAATGAATGAACTGTTCTTCCGAATTTTAAATCTCCACAGATTCCTATATTTAAATTTGATAATCTGTGTTTTTCCATTTGAATTGTGATTAAATCTGTTAATGTTTGTGTTGGGTGGTTGTGTCCTCCATCTCCTGCGTTTATTATTGGTACATCTGATTTCATTGAGGCAACTAGGGCTGATCCTTCTTTTGGGTGTCTTATTACTATTATGTCTGCATAACCTCCTATTACTTTTATTGTGTCACTTATGCTTTCTCCTTTTGCTGCTGAACTTGTTTGAGCTGATGAAAATCCTAGCACATTTCCTCCTAGTTCTAGCATTGCTGCTTCAAAACTTAGTCTTGTTCTTGTGCTTGGTTCGTAAAATAGTGTTGCAAGTTTTTTTCCTTTGCATTTTTCACTGTATTTTTCTTTGTTTTTTATTATGTCTTGTGCAACTTTAATTAAGTCTTCTATTTCTTGTGTTGATAAGTCTTTGATATCAATTAGGTGCTTCATTTTTTGCCTCCTTGTTTTTTGTTTATGATATATAAATTTTGAGTAAAAGTCAATAAAATTTTTAAAGTTAAAATATTATTTTTAGAGTGGCAAAATTAAATGGAATAGTAACAACTGTTTGTGAACTTTAGGGACGTTCCTAAAGTTCATCTTGACTATTTTCTTTTTTTATATTATTATTTTTAAAAAGATTTAGGAGGTTTATTATGTCTAATGTAATGTCATATTTATTTGAAACAAATGCAATAAGATTTTGTGAGGAGAACAAACCTTTTTGGTATACTTCTGGGAAAATTGGTCCTTATTTTATAAATACTCATTTTGTTTATGGTTCTGAAAAGGATGCTACTGATTTGCTTTCTTATATTGATGAGTGTTTGAAAGATAAGAATTCTTTGCCAAAGAATGTGTTTCAAAGGGTTTTGAAACAGTATAGTGAAAATTCAATTTACCAAAATGTTATTAATACTATGGTTGATTTTATAAAAAATAATATTAATGTTGATGAAATTGATTTTGTTTCAGGTGGTGAAAGAAGAGATTGGTTTTTTTCTAATATAGTTGCTTTTCTTTTAAATAAACCACATATTTCTATTTATAAGGATTTGTCTTGCTTGATAAATAATTATGATTTTTCTGAGAGTATTGAAAATCATGATTTAACAGGTAAAAATGTTTTACATATTGCGGATTTAATTACTGTTGCATCAAGTTATATTAGAGCTTGGATTCCTGCTATTAGAAATCTAAATGCTGATATGAAATGGTCTTTGTCTGTTGTTAATCGTATGCAGGGTGGAAAGGAAAAAATTGAAAGTGAGAATGTTAAATCTTTCTCTTTGGTTAATGTTGATGAAACTTTATTTCAAAAAGCTTTTGATGATAAGATAATAAATCAAAAACAATTGGAATTGTTAAATAAGTTTTTTAAAGACCCTGATAATACTATGAGAGATTTTTTGATTAATCATCCTGATTTTATTAAAGATGCTTTAAATTCAGATGAGAAAACTGCAAAAAGAGCAAGATTGTTATTAGATGATGATATATATAATTTAAAAAATTAGAATTATCTAAATTAATTTAGAAAATATATAATTTAAATTGTTACAATTCATGGCTTAAAACAGTCCGCCCTCTAAGGATTTATTTATATAAATAAATCCTTAGAGGGCTACTCTACATTTAAAAATTACGGCTGTGAATTGTAGCTTTAAATTTAAAAATATATACTTTAAAATTAAAAATTCCCTTGTATATTTTAAAAAAATGTGATATAAATAAAATAAAATCTATAGAAAGGCGGATGTATTTCGTGGAAGATAATATTGAAAAAGATACAAAAACAATACTCATAGTTGATGATGAACAGCCTATAATTGATGTTTTATTATATAATTTAAAAAAAGAAGGATATAGAATAATAGAAGCTAAAGATGGTATAACAGCTGTAAATATGGCATTAGAAGAAAAGCCAGATTTGATGCTATTAGATATAATGTTACCACGCCTAGATGGTCTATCTGTTTGTAAAAGAGTAAAAAATTCTTTAAATATTCCAATAATAATGTTGACTGCAAGAGATAGTGAAATAGACAAAATATTAGGTTTAGAATTGGGTGCAGATGACTATATAACAAAACCATTTAGTGTAAGAGAATTAGTCGCAAGAGTTAAAGCAAATTTAAGAAAAATAGAAGTAGTACAAAATCCTCAAACCTTACCAGAAAAGCAAACTACTGATGTAAAAAAAGAAAACAAAATAAAAGTTGGTGACTTAGAATTAGATTTAGATAAATTCGAAGTAAGGGTAAGAGGAGAAATAATAGAATTAACATTAAGAGAATTTGAAGTTTTGAAATTCTTAGCAATGCAACCAGGTCAAGTGGTAACAAGAGAAGTATTACTTGAAAAAGTTTGGGGATATGAATATTATGGAGATATAAGAACAGTTGATGTAACTGTTAGAAGAATAAGAGAAAAAATTGAAAAAGATACATCTGCCCCTAAAATATTAATTACAAAAAGAGGCGTAGGGTATTATGTTCAAGATAATGCAAAATAATCTTTACGAATTATTATAATTTAATGTAAAAATAGCAAATAGATTTATTTCTATTTGCTATTTTTGTAGTATTTTAATTTCTATAATATTACTTCAATATTAAATACTCCCCCATTTTCTTCTAATTTTATTTTATTTTCTATCTCTTTGCCATTAATTGTAACTTTTGTAACTCCTGTATTTTTCTTATCTGGATTTTTTACTGTTATATTATAAATACTGTTTCCGTATTTATATCTTATCTGATATTCTTGCCACTGGTTTGTGATGCAAGGAATTATTTCCATTATTCCATTTTCTATTTTTAGACCTAATATATATTCAATTCCTGCTGTGTAATACCAACTTGAAGATCCTGTATACCAAGTCCAGCCTCCTCTTCCTGCTAGGTTGTTTGCTCCATATATGTCTGCTGCGATAGCATATGGTTCTACTTTGTATTTTTGGGCTGCTTCTTTTGTTCTTGAATGTTCTATTGGGTTTATCATTTTATAAAATTCTACTGCTTTGTTTCCAAATCCTAACATTGCTTCTGCAATTATTGCCCAACAACTTGCATGGGTGTATTGCCCTCCATTTTCTCTTACTCCTGGCATATATGCTTTTATATATCCTGGATCTATTTTTCCTTTTTTAAATGGTGGATCTAGTAGTTTTATTATTCCATTTTCTCTGTCTACTAGATGGTTTTCTAAACTTTCTAGTGATATATATTTTTTATCATTTTCTCCTGCATTTGAAATTATGCTCCAGCTTTGTGCTATGGAATCGATTCTACATTCATCATTTTCCATACTTCCTAATGCGTCTCCTGAATCTGTGTATGCTCTTTTATACCATCTTCCATCCCATCCATTTGTATTTAAATTTTTCTTTAGTTTTGTTTTGATTTCTTCTAACTTTTGGATCATCTTTTCTTCGTTTTTTATTTCTTCTTCTATTTTTGTTTGTTTATTTTCTTCTTCATTTATCATATTTGTTTGCATATTTCTTTGTAGCTCATTTTCTTCTATTTCTATTATTTTTTCATTCTTCAATTTTTCTAACCTTTCCTTACATATTGGTATAAATTTATCCAAAATATTATACATAAAAAATCCAAGCCATATACTTTCTCCTTCTCCTTTGTTTCCTACTTTGTTAAATCCATCATTCCAGTCACCTGTTCCAATTTTAGGAAGTCCGTTTTTTCCAAAGTTTAAGCTTTTGTTTATTGCTTTTATACAATGCTCATATATCGTTCCTGTTTTTTTACTTTCTAAAAACTTGTCATATCTTTCTTCTTCATTTTCTTTTAATATTTCTCCTGAAAGATATGGAGTTTCTATTTCTAATAGCCCATTGTCTCCTGTAAATTCTATATATTTTATTACAAGATATACAAGCCATAGTAAGTCATCAGAAAATCTGGTTCTTATTCCTCTGTTTGTTTCATCATGCCACCAGTGTTCCACATCTCCTTCTATAAATTGATGTTTGCTGTGTTTTATTATTTGTTTTTTTAGTATTTCAGGGTTTATATATTTTAGTGCTAATGTGTCTTGGAGTTGGTCTCTAAATCCATATGCTCCTCCTGATTGGTAGTATCCACTTCTTGCTAAAAGTCTGCTTACTATTGTTTGATATATTGCCCATCCGTTTAAGATTATATTTATTGATTCTATTGGTGTATATACTTGAAGTCTTTCTAAGGTATTTTTCCAATATTGTTTTACTTTATCTAGTTCTTGCATACAGTTTTGGATTTTGCTGTATTTGTATGCTTTGTTTTTGCTTTCTATAATACTTTCTTCTGCTCCTAACATAAATACTATTTCTTTGCTTGCAAAACTTTCTATTTCTACTTCTATTTCATATGCAATACATGGCTTTTTCCCTATGCTGTTTTCATTGTTTAAGCTGATTTTATCTAATGCATCTGGGTTTTCTAGTCCTCCTAGTCCTTTAAAAAATTCTTTATCACCTGTATATGATTTGATTTTTTCACTGTTTGATACATAGCAAATTGTATCTTTGAATTCACTATTATACAAGTTTCTTGCGATTATTATATTGTTATTTTCATCATATCTTAAATTTATATATCCATTTGATTTTATTTCGTCTTCTCCTAAGACTGGTTTTGCGTAATATATTATTTTTAAATTTTTTCTTTCTGGTGTTTCATTTTTTAATTTTAGAATTTGTATTTTTATGCTATCTTCTTTTGGTACAAATACTTGTAATTCTTGAAGCAATCCATCACTTCTGTGAATATATTTTGTGTACCCAAAGCCATATATTACATTATATATTTTTTCGTCTGGCATTGGGTTTTGCCCTATAGACCATTTTAGATTATTTGTTTTGTCTTTTAGATATATTATTTCTGATGGTATATCTTGCAGCGGTTTATTTTCCCAAGATGTTATTCTATTTAGTCTACAGTTTTTATACCAAGTATATCCTCCCATATTTTCTGTGACTACTGTACCAAAGTTTTGGTTTGCCATTATATGTGACCATACTGTTGGAAGTTTTTTGTTTTTTGCAAGTCTTATTAGATATTCTTTTCCATCTTCTGAGAATGCTCCATATTCGTTAAAGTATTTTAATTTTTCTGGATTTTCTAATATATCTATATTTTCTGTTTTGTCTTCATATATTTCATTTTTTATTTTGTCTTTTCCTACTTCTACTATATTTTCTAAATATTCTTCTTCTATTTCGTCTAATGAATTTTTTATTCCTCCTTTTTGTGCATCTATTATTATGTGTGATGCTAAATCTAAAAGTTCTCTGTCACGTTTGTCCATTTCATTTTTGTTTAGCCTAAATATTCCACCTTTTATATTGTTTAAGTATGACATATGCATACTTATTATTGCATTTTCTATTTCTTCTTTTACATAACTTTCATAACTGTATTTTTCTTCATCTAATATTACAAGTTCTAATTCTATGTGTTTTGTTCTTGCAAATTCATATAGCTTTAAAACTTCTTTTACAACATGGCTATCATTTATATCTTTTATTTTTACTAGAATTATAGGTAAATCTCCTGATATTCCATATTTCCATAGTTCACTTTGGGCATAGTCTCTTTTTGATATATTTTCTAAATTTAGTTTTTTTGCTGGGTTTTGAAAAATTATATATGATAGTAGTCTTTGATATTCTTTTATGTCTTTTCCTTTTATATTTAAAAATCTACTGTTTGCTTCTATTTGTGCTTTTGATAGTTCAAATGCTTTTTCTATATTTTCTTGCACTTTATATTTTTTTAAGTTTTCTTCTGCTATTTTCTTTTCTTCTGATACAGATATTATTAGGTTTAAATCTATTTTTTCTTGTGGTTTTAGTTTTATTGTTTTTTTAAGTGCTACTATTCCTTCTAGCGCAAGTCCTATTTTTTTAGATAGTGGGCTTGAATTTACAATCATTTGAGGGGTTTTTAGGTTGCCTCTTCCTAAAAATTTTTCTTTGTCTATTTCAAATTCTAGGTCTCCTATTGTTTCTGCGTCTGCCCATAGGTTTGTTATTAGGTATATTTCTTGATCATTTTCTTCTCTTTTCTTCCTTTTTACTATTAAATTTTTTGTTTCTTCATCATAGTCATATACTAAAAATAAATTGTTAAATACTGGGTGTGCATAGTCTTGTTCTTTTCTTGATAGTACTGGTTCAAAATATGATGTTACTTCTAATATTTCTTCATTAGGCCCTAGGTTTTTTAAGCTTAATTTTCTTATTTCTACTGCTTCTTCTGGTGCTATTATTATATTTTGCTTTGTTTCTATGTTTTCTATTGTCATTTCTTGCTCTATTTTATCTGGTGAAAATGTTATTTTGTATTGGTTTTCATTTTCTTTGTTATATATTGTGCTCCATATTTTTTTGGTTTTTATATTTTTTATGCCAAAAAATATTCCTTGTGAGTAGTCATCTGTTATTTTAAATCTGTTTATATATATGTTTTTATATTTGCTTACTCCTTCTCCTTTTTGGTTTATTGCTAATGAGTAATTTTCGTTTGAAATTATATTTCCTCTTGTTATTTTGTCGTCTATTTTTGTGATAGTTTGTTTTATATAGTCTTCATAGTCTTTGTATTTTGGTTTTTCTATTTTTTCTTTGTTTTCTTTTGTGATTATTGCTTTTTCTGGCATTGTTTCTTGAAGCAGGATATTTATTGCTTCTAGTTCTGGGTTTTTCATAAATCTTTTTTGGAATGTGTTATCATTAAATAAGTTGTTTATTGAAAGTAGAATTAGTGCTTGGTGGTGTGCCATATATGTTTTGACTGGCATTGCTTTTTGGTTTTTTTCTACTCTCTCTGGTGTAAAATCTAGTGATTCATAAAATCCGTATTTTCCTCTCATATTATATTTTTCTAAATGTTTTATGTTTTCTACAACTTTTTTTGGATAGTCTTGTATTGCAAGTATACTTCCATAACTTGATACTACTATTTCATCTCCAAGACCTCTTTTTAGACCTAGCCAAGGAAGCCCAAATGCTTTGTATTGGTAATTTCCTTGTAAGTCTTTTAGGTTAAATGCAGCTTCTGAGATTCCCCAAGGCATTTTTAAATTTTTTGCATATTCTATTTGGTTCATTATCATAAATTTGCATGATTCATCAAGCAAACTTCCTTCATATTTTGGAATATTTATGTTTGGCATTAGATATTCAAATGCTGTTCCAGACCAAGATATTAGCCCTTTGTATTTTCCAAGTATTGTTAGGGTACGGCTTAGTAAATTCCAATGTTTTGCTGGAACGTCTTTTTTGGCTATTGCAACTATACTTGCTTGCCTTGCTTCTGATGCTAAAAGGTCATAGTATGAGTCTGTTAGTTTGTTTTCTTCTATGTTATACCCTATTGAGAATATTTGGTGCTTTTTGCTGTATAGTAGTGAAAAGTCTGTGTTTTTTATTAGATTTGATATTTGATTTTTTAGGCTTTCTATTTCTTCTATTAGAATTTCTTTTAAGTTTTCTTCATTTAATTTTTCTATTTGCTCTTCTAAAAATGCTTTTGTTACATATAAATATCCTACAAAGTTTCCACTATCTACTGTTGATACATATCTTGGATATAAACTTTGTTTTGTTTTTATATTATACCAGTTGTATAAATGTCCATTCCATTTTGGAAGAGTTTCTATTGTTTCTGTTATGTTTTTTATATATTCTATTGTTTTTTCTGGGGTTATAAATTTCATATCATATGCACTTATAACTGCTAGATATGATAGTCCTATATTTGTTGATGATGTTCTTAAGACAATTTTTGGTGTTCTATTTTCTTGGAAGTTATCTGGTATTAAATAATTATTTTCTTCTGTTAAATATTCTTTAAAAAAGTCCCAAGTTTCTTTTGCAATTTTTCTTACATATTCTTGTTCTTGTTTGTTTATTTCTTCTAGTTTTGGTTTTACTTTTTTTGTTTTACTAATTGTTTGCATTATTTTAGGTATTATTATCCATAATATTCCGATTATTAGTGGTATTAATTTTTTATAGTAAAGTCCAAATACTAGTGTAATTGTTCCTAATATTAAGTTTGCTATCATTAATTTTGCATACGTAAATAAGTCTTCTTTTGCACTTTTTTCTGCTTCTTCTGATGTTGTCCATTCTAGCAAATGCTTTTTGGATATGTGCTTTCTATATATTGTTTTTACTATTGCTTTTAAAGATATATATGCTTTTGTTGGGAGATTTGCAAATGTTAATACTATCCTTATTATTGCTCCTTTTAGACCTGTAATTTTGGGGGTAAATGTTTTTTGCTTTTCTTCTCCTTCTTTTTTAAATATTAGCATATTTATTAGTTCTAATAGGTATGGTATTATTGAAATTAAAAATATACTAAAAATTATTCCATATTCTTTGGTTTTATATATTACTGATATTATTGCTATATATATTAAAGATATTATTATTGATATTTCAAATAGACTTCTTCTTAGATTGTCTAGTATTTTGTATTTTGAAAGTAGATTTAATTTTTTGTTTTTTAACCATTTGGTAATTTGCCAATCTCCTCTAATCCACCTTGAAAGTCTTGTGATAAAACTATTGTATTTATTTGGGTAGCCATCCATTAGCATTATGTCTGATGCTAAACCACATCTTAAGTAGTTTCCTTCTAATAAGTCATGGCTTAATACTGTGTTTTCTGGTATTTCGTAAGTTAATACTTTTGAAAATGTTTTTAAATCATATATTCCTTTTCCTGTAAATATTCCTTCTGAAAAATTGTCTTGATATGTGTCTGAAATTGCATTTGTGTAATTGTCTGTCCCTCCTGCTCCTGCAAATATTTTTGTAAATAAGTTTTTATTTGCAATTTGCAAGTTTACTCCTATTCTTGGTTGAATTAGTGCATGGCCTTTTGTTACTATATTTTTTTTATTATCTATTATTGGTTTGTTTAGTATATGTGACATTGCTCCTATTAGTTTTGATGCTGTGTTTAAGGTTAGTTCTGTGTCTTGATCTAGTGTGATTATATATTTTATTTTATATAGGTCTTTTGTAGATAGTTTATTTTCTATTTGCATAGTTTCTTCTATCGTGTTTACTCTAAATGGGTCTTCTATGTTTCCAAGTAGGTATTCGTTAAACTGACATATCATTCCTCTTTTTCTTTCCCAACCTAGGTATTTTCCTTCTTTTTCATTGTAGGTTCTTTTTCTATATATAAAGTTAAATATTGGTGCATCATTTTCTTCTTCTTTGTATTTTTTATTTAATTTTTCTATTTGTTTTTTTCCTTCTTCTATTATTTCTTTATCTTTCTCTTCTTCTTTTTTATTACTTTCTGTGCAGTCTCCAAGTATTGTGAAATATAGGTTTGGTGATTTGTTTGCGTAATAATATACTTCTAGGGCTTTTGCAAGTTCCTTTACTTTTTCTTTTGAGTTTATTATTGTTGGGATTATTACCATTGTTTCATATTCTTTTTCTATTTTTTCTCCTAAGTCTAGTTTTGGAATTAATTTTGGTTTTACTATTTTGCTTAAAATATATTGAATTGTTTGAATTACAAGTTCTGTTGATGGTATGAAAAATATTATGAATGAAAGTATAAATATTGCTATGTTTTGCACTTTTATGTTTATTAGTAGTGCTAGGCTTATACTAATTAATATTGAAATTAATGTGATAGCAGTTATATATATTTTTACTTTTTGTTTTTTTGTTTTTTGTGGTTTTTTTGCATATTCTAGTTTTTTAAATAATTCGTCTATTCCTTCATCTATTAAATAATATCCTATATGAATTTTTTTTAATTCTTCAATTGTTTTTGGTTTTTCTTTTATTTTTTGTTTTTTTAAATTTTCTTTGTTTATTGTATTGTTTTCATTTTCTGTTATATAATTTTCTTTAATTTGGCTTTCTTTTATATCTATATTGTTTTTTTCTTGGTTTGAGTTTGATTTATTATTTTCTTCTGAAATTTTATTTTTTTCTAATTCTTGCTCTTTTTCTTTTGTTATTTCTAGTAATTTTCTTGCTATATATATTTCAGATATTTTTGTTTTTTTGGATATTTCTTTAATTTTATTTCTATAGTATTCTTTAGTTGTATAGTCCATTTTAGGATAAACTTTTGCTGGATCTTGTTTTAGTATGTCTTCTACTCCATTTATTTTTTCGAAAATTTCTAGAAAGTTTATTCTTTGTAAGCTTTTTATGCTTGTTATTAGATTTCCCATTAATACTTTTTGCACAGCTATATCAAAGTGTTCTTTTTGTATTACGTCTGATATGGTTGTTCCTAATTTTTCTACTGTTTCTTCTAATATGTTTAAATATGCTATTCCTTTTTTGCCTTCTTTTTTTAGTAGATATGCCATATATTCTATAAATGGATATCTTGCATCTTTTATTATTTCTTTTTTGTTTTTTGCAGATATTTGATTTTTTGTTTTTATTTTTTCTTTATTTTTGCCTTCTACAATTCTTTCTACAATGTTTTGTGCTTTATATTTTTGAAGTTGTGAGGATAAAATTTTTTCACATACTTCTTTTATTTTTTGTATTATTGATATTTGCAAAAATATTCCTATGTTCCATATTTCATCCATGCTTAGTGTTTTTTTGGCTTGATAGCTTTTTAAATATTCTTCTAAATTTTCTTTTTCTATTTTTCCGTCTGTGTATGCTACTATTTCTGCAGCTAATACATATATTCTGCTAAATCCTTCATATTCTCTGTTTTGTAATCCTACAAAGTTTGTGTATTTTTTTAAGGTTAATTCTTTTACTATTTGTTTTACTGTTTCATCTATTATATAGAAGTTGTCTAATAGCCATTCTCCTGCTGGATATATGTTTATTTCTGATTTTAGATGGTCGTTTAATAAATTGTATACTTCTTTTATGAATTCATAGTTTTGTAGTAATATAGGAATTGGATATGTGCTTTTTTCTGATTTTGGTATTATTATATGGGCTGCTGCAATTTTTTCTAGGTGCATATCTAATTGACGCTTTTCTAGCATTGTTCCATTTATTTTTAATTCTTTATTTTCTTTCAAAAAAATTCCACCCCTTGGCAATATGTTTTACACATATTATTTGCCAAATGTGGAATTTTATTCATTTTGAGATATTTTAATTTTTTAAATTTTAGGGGTTACTTTAGATAAAGTGAGAGACGCGAACCGATACCGTAGTAGGTATTAATAGGATAATAGTTGTATCGAGTACTTGCCACACTAGTATCATCAACACTGTAAACTCCTCCACGGCTAGTATGGTAAGAAGTAGAATATGCTTCCTGTGTCCATTCTCTAACATTCGAGCTTAGGTCGAATATGTTATTCATTATGTCATTTCCAAATTGTCCTGTTGAACTTCTCTTTCCTGTATGGTTTCCTGTTATATTTGTTACTTTATCTTTATCTGCTCCTTCTAATATGAAGTTTAGCATTGTATCATATTGTGTTCCCCATATCATTGTGCTTGTTACACTTGTGCTTCCATAGTATGGATTATCTCGATAATTACTGTCTTGAGTTAGATACATTTTATACCAGTTTATACTTTCCATTGGTGTTTGATCTGAAACACTTTTTGCTACTGTTCCATTCGTACTATTTTGCTCTTCTGCTGTGTATAAACTTGTTTCATATCTTCCTACGTAATATCCTCCATATTTTTCTATACTTTGTACCATTTCTGAAAATTTTCCATTTATATATGTTCCCATTTGGCTCGGACTATTTATTCCAAGTTCACTTAGATTTGTATAGTTTGTTGCATCATAGTTACTTCCTGATGCAAATACCCATGAGTAATTTGCTGTGCTTCCTGTTACTAAACTTGGCTCTCTATAACTACTACTTCCCATTGCATAATTTGTTGTTGCTCTTGTTGATGTTGTTCCTGAGAAATCGTATCTTATTCCTTCAAAGTATTGGTTTGTAGAGCTTGCATTATATCCTTCTTGATACCTTACCATTGGTTTATATTCTGGTCCGACGGTCGTTTTTTCATCATATATTACGTCTTTTACTGGAATCCATACATATTGGTTTCCAAGCTCGTCTTCTATTACTAGTCCATTTGCTATTTTCTTGGTCATACTTGATGTTGCAACTTTAAATCCCTTTGGGATATATGCTGTTCCTACAAGTACTTGTTCTGTTCCTCCTCCTTCTTCTGGTACTGTATCATAGTCTTCATATTTTTCTGTTGTTTGGTATACTTCAGAAAATGTTTCTAGTTCTGAGATATTTGTTACCATATAATATTCTGTTTCTGATACATTTTTTCCGTCATATATTCTTGTGTATATTGTGTCTCCTACTGATAGTCCTGTTACTGTGTTTCCATCTATTGTCCAAGCTGAGTCTTCATTTTTAAATGAATCTCCTTGTTTTACTACTTGGTGATTTAGATAGTATCCTTCGTTTTCAAAATTGGTTTCTTCACTTATTTCAAAGTATACATTTCCTTCTCCACTTTTTCCATATACTTTTTCTTTTATTATTGCTCCTTCTTGTACTTCTAATACTTCTGTTTTTATCGGGTCTGTATATATTGTTTTTGTTTTTCCTGCTCCATTTGTTACTTCTACTTTTATATAATATGTTTGGTTTTGTAATAATTCTTGGAATATGTATGTTTGGCCATATGTTTCTACTTCTTGTAATATGTCTTCTTCATTAAAATCTTGGCCTTCAAAATCTTTATAGCTTATTGAATATTTGT
>CALXUX010000012.1 GCA_944391785.1 uncultured Clostridia bacterium | reverse complement strand
GAACAAGACAATGTTTTCCTAGATAAGTTTAGAGGAGACTTAAAAGTAACACAAGAACAAATAAGAGCAGCAGTAGAAAGATCAAAATATTATGAAGAAGCAGACGACGGAGAAATAGATAAAGCGGCAGAAAGAATTTATAATAAATTACAAATTGTTAATAGTGAATATGTACAATGGTTTGAACTTTTATTAGCATTTGTATTTGCGGTAATTGGATATATGGCACCAATTTGGATTTTAATTTTCCAAGTTAAGATGAGACAATTAGAAATGGAAGACGAAGTAATGCAATTCCAAACAATTATATTGATGTTAATGAGAATTGAAAGGGTAAACGTCGAAATTATTCTAGAATGGTTAGAAAGATACTCTAATATTTTCAAAGCGCCAATTACAAAATGTGTTAACAATTATGAAGCAGGAGCTTGGGAAGCTCTAGAAAATATGAAAGAAGAAGTAACATATCAACCTTTAATTAGAATTGTAGAAAGCTTGCAAGCAGCAGTAGAAAAAATACCAATTACAGATGCATTTGACGAGTTAGACTCAGAAAGAGACTACTATCAAGAAAAAAGAAAAGAGTCAAATGAAAGACTAATAAAAAGAAAAGGAATGATAGGAAAAGCAATAGGATTTGCACCAATGGTTTGTATGTTTGTTGGATACTTAATAATACCATTAGTATTTATAGGTCTAACAAGTATGTCATCTTCATTCCAAACTATGACAGCAACGCAATAATATCAAGGGAGGACCAAGTAAATGGAAAATGCATCAAAAGCCTTAATTATGGCTGGAAGCGTACTGATTGGATTAATGATATTAGGAGCTTTGATTTTAACATTTAGTAATTTAAATGCATATCAAGAAACAAATGTAAGAAATGAAAGATCAGCGCAGGTTGTAGAATTTAATAATCAATATGAAACTTACAATAGAACTGATGTAAGAGGAAGTGATTTATATTCTTTATTAAATAGAGCAACTGACTATAATGAAAGAAAATCAGTAGTAGGAACAGAAGGAAAAGAAATAGCATATGAGCCAATTACTATTGTAATGGATTTTGCAGGAAAACTAAGTGACATTGCTCCTCCAGAAGGCGAAAACAGGTTAATAACAAAAAATCAATACATAATATCTGGAACAACCAATGAATTTGAAGATAGCATAAGTAGTGAAATTGATTCTTTAGAAAGCGAATATGGAACAAGTTCATTAACAAATTTAACTTCAGCACTTACTAAAATATTTATTGATACAAATGACCAAGCAGAACAAATGCTAGCAGTAGAAAGATTTAATTCAGCATCAAAGAAAAAGAAAGTATCTGCTTGGAGAGAAATAGCTCCAGGTAGTCAAATTAGACAAGATGTTTATAAATATTATGAATATGTACAATTTAAAAGAGCATATTTTGACTGTACTTCAATCGAAAGACAAGGAGAGTCAGGAGTAACTTACAACACAAAAACAGGAAGAATTGTAAAAATGGAATTTAAATATAATGGCAAAATGCAATAACATTTTTTTAGGAGTATAAATATGGAAAATGCATCAAAAGCATTATTAATGGCAGCAGGAGTTCTGATTGGAATACTTATATTATCTTTAGCAGTTTACTTATTTGCAACATTTGGATCAGCTTCTGCCGAATTACATAAAGAAAACGAACAAAATCAGATAAATCAATTTAATAGCCAATTTACTTCGTATGTTGGAAAAGATAACGTTACAATTTATGATGTAATAACAGCAGCAAATCTTGCAACTGAGAATAATATAAACTACGAATATACAAAAAGAAATACACCAGGTGATGGAAAAGATAGTTATATTTCTGTACAATTTATAAATTCAGATATCTCAGACTATAATGGAAGATATATAGAAAGAGGATTTGGTTCTAACAGCAAAGATATAACAAATTATTATAATACACTAATTACTAAAGACTTAGCAAATATGCAAAGTAACTCTGATCCTGAAACTTCTGATTTGACTCAATACAGTTGCAAAACTTTTATTAGTGAATATACAAAAAGGGTTTATAGAGTTATCTTTGAAAAAAAATGATAAAATAGCTACAAGTATATTGAAAACAAAAAACATAAGTGATATAATTCGGGAAGGAAATTAAATGAAAAAAATTGCATTATTTTTCTTAGTGATAGTCATAATAATTGTAGGAATGTCTTATTTATATTTGAATTATAAAATCACTTATAATGAGACAAAAAAGGAAAATTTACAATTTGAAAGCTATTATGAAAAAGAAATTTATGGAGCAGAATTAACTACTATTATAAATAAAGCAATTGACAGCAACGAATATAATGAAGTTTTAAAAGACAAAAAAGGAAAATATATTGATAATGGGAAGAATTCAATTAATATAGAAATAAAAATGCTAGATAATGAAAAAACATATAATATGGAAACATTCTATGGTGGCGGTATGGACAAGTTTGTACAATACTATAACGAAATTAAATTCAAATGTACTAAACTAGAATACCATAAAGAAACTAAAAAGGTTAAATATCTGTTATTTGAACAGGTAACAGAATAAAAATAAGTTATTAATATTTGCTAAATATATTTTAGCAATAGAACAATAAAAATAAGAAAAACTAAGGAGGAATTTATTATGGAGAACGCATCAAAAGCGCTAATTATTGCAGGAGCTATATTACTTGCAATCTTAATAATATCATTAGGAATAATGATTTATCAACAAGCAGCAGGAGTTGTTAACAACAATGCTATGACTGAAGTAGAAATATCTTCATTTAATACAAGAATTACACAATATACAGGAACAAATGTAAGAGGAGCACAAGTAAATGCTCTACTAAATCAAATTCAACAAAACAATGTAACATATCAAGACGATACTTCAAAACAAATACAAGTTACAGTTAGTGCTACAAAATGGCAAACTGGAACTAAACCAACAGGTGCAATTGATGGATCTACTGCCTATGCAACAGCAAATACTGGTGCAACATATAAAGTAACAACTAAAACAAATACAAAAACAGGATTAATCGACAAAGTAACAATTGCTGACGCAGGATCAAATTAATAACAATTAATAAAAAGTAAATAAGAAAGGGTGAGAAAAAATGGAAAATGCAGCAGACGCATTAAAAATGGCAGCAGCCGTATTAATATTTGTTCTTGCCCTTTCTATTAGTATAAATGCTTTTGGGGAGGCAAGAAGGACTTCTCAAATTATATTAGAATATAATGATCGAGAATATGATTATACCTATGTAGAGGAAAACAAAGATGAAAATGGAGAAATATTAACTGAAAGACTAGTTGGAATAGAGACAATTGTTCCATCTATTTATAAAGCATATAAAGAGAATTATAAAATAGTTTTTGATGTTTCATTTTTAGATGGAGACGGACTTTATAAAAAAAGAAATAGTGAAGGTGGAAGTGATCCAATATATTATATAGACTTGGAAAAAGAAGTTTTAGGTAGTGACAGTCAAAAAGAAGAATTTATAGAAGCAATATTATATGGTGCAAGCAGTGAAACAAAGGCGAAATTTGAGAGAAATTTAGGGATATACTTGAATGATAGCGGAATTTATGATAAAATGAAAGGGAAGAAATTCAAAGAATATCTAGGAGTATATTACCAAGAAGAGATAGACGGAGAAAGTCAAACACCAGATGCAAACAAAACTCAAAAAAGAGTAATAACTTATACAGATAAATAAATACGAGAATAAACGTATTATAAGGAGGAAAAAAATGGGTGATACATTAATAACAATAATTGCAATTGCACTAGCAGCAGTTCTAATGTTTGTATTTCCACTAATGACAATGTCTGATAGAACAGATGATATTTCTCAATTAGCGGTAGAAACTGCAACAACAGAATTTGTTGATGATGTTAGAACAACGGGAAAATTAACACTTGATAAATATAGTAAATTTGTAGAACAAATTTCAGCGACAGGAAACGCTTATGATGTAGAAATGGAAGTACAAGTTCTAGATGAAAATCCAGGAAAGAAAACTACACAAGCTAATTCAACAAAGATAGGAGAAAATGTATATTATACAACTTATACATCACAAATATTAGATATGATTACTGGACCAAATGGACAAAGCAAAACACTTGCATTAAAAGAAGGAGATATCTTTTCAGTAAATGTTAAAAATACAAATTCAACCCTATCTCAACAATTAAAGAACTTTTTCTACGCTGTATCAGGAAATGATACATATACAATAGCTGCACAACATTCTGGTATGGTATCAGCAAATGGAACAGGAAATTAATTTTAAATAATACTTAAAAAAGTAATAGCTTGTAATTAAATAGATTACAAGCTATTTACGAATACAAAGGAAAGATTTAAATATGAAAATACAAAGTTTAGCAGTAATATTTATTATTATCATATTACCAATTTCTCTTATATTAACAGCATATACTCGGAAACCAAGTAAAAACAATTCAGCTTCAAACATCATATGATAGCAAACTAAATAATGCTACATATGATGCTTTAAAAGCGTTCCAATTAAACACAATAAATAGTAGTACATCAGATTTGTCAAACTCTAAACTTCGTGACATAGAAGCATCTGTTAATAGTTTTTTTAATTCAATAGCAAGTAATTTTAATATGGCTGGATACAACAAAGATATTTTAACAAATTATGTGCCAGCATTGGTTTATACAATGTATGACGGATATTATATATATTCTCCATATACAAATACTTTATCAGAAGAAGATTATAACGATACATCAACATATAAACCAGGAGAAAGAATATCAGGTTTAAAACCATATATTTATTATAGCTGTAGATATGTAAAAGGAGGTATTGATGTAGTTATAACATATACTTTAGATAATTACATTACAATTCAAGGGCAAATAAATGGAAATAATGTAATGGAATCTGGATATCTAATTAGTGATTGTTCGGGAAACGGAGAGGACAGTGCAACATATAGAGGAATTCAAATTGGAACTGAAAATTTAAGTGAATATGGAGTAGAATTTCAAGAAAATAATATTGGAGAACAAACTCCAGTAGAAAAAAATTACACATATACAAAAGTAAATGGGGTAAAATATTATAAAGATGGTGACGAATGGTTTTCAATTTTAAATGGAGAAAAATATAAACAAAATAATTTTAAAGAAACTAATAATGCAGCTGTAAAATATTATACAGAAGCAGCTGAATTTAGAAGATTTATACAAGATAATGGATTAGATGACCTAACAACTGCTGATGCAGTAGATGAACAAGGAAACAAAACTTTGCAAAATAAATTTGGAAATTATAAAATTTTTGATTTTGATACTGATGTAGCAATAGAAGAACCAAACTCAAATTTTAATCAACATAGATTAGCAGTTATTAGATATTCAATTGAGAAGAATTTATCAATAGCAATAGCAAATTACAACAATTACACAGATTCAACTGCAAATTTCCAAATGCCTACATTACAAGAAGACGAATGGGAAAAAATTATAAATAATGTATCTATAATAAGCTTTTTGCAAGGATTAAACATTGGAGGAAAAGTATATAATGGATATTCAATAATTACAAATACAAAAAATGAAGAAGTTGTAAGTGAGGATTCTATTTATATAACAACCTCAGATGGAGAATATCATAAACCAACAGAGGCAAATCTAGAAGCTAAACCTATTTCAGAAGGAGTGCTTAATATAGATTTTGAAAGAAAATCTTTAACATCTGACAATGGAGTTACTACATACTTTTATCCAAAGAAACAGTTAGCTTCTTACGAAAGTATCGTAAATCAAACAAATGTAGAAACAGTTGATAATATATATGATTATATGGAAGCAAAAGGAGGAACTTTGGCAAAAATATATTTTACAGCTTTGGGAAGAGAAAGATATTCTATGTATAGAACTAATAATAATCCAGAAGAGCTTCTTGCAGAATTTTCAAATTAATTATATAAAATTTAAATATAATAAATAATAAGTATATAAAAATAAAAAAAGTAAATACTAGTAATAGCAAAAAAATAAGGAGAATTTTATGAAAAGATTTTTAAAAATGCTATTATTAGTATTTTTTTTATCTATTGTATATTCATATACATTAGTAATAGAAAAAATACCTGAAGAATTAGTTGTATTCGAGGGAGAAGATATTTCTATGAACACCTTGCTTGGAATAAATATAAAAGGAGAAAATGAAGAAACATTAGAAACATCATCAAGTGAAGTCGAAAAAATAAGTGAAAATGTCGGAACATCAAATTTGGAAGTTAGTTTATTTGATGCAATAAAAATAAAAGATGTAAACGTAAATGTTATACCAAAAACAAAGGTAATACCAGTTGGAAATATAGCAGGTGTTAAATTATACACTAGTGGTGTTTTAGTAGTTGGAATGTCTGAGATAGAAGGAGATGACAATAAAAAATATAAACCATATGAAAACACAGGAATAGAAGAGGGAGATACTATAATAAAAGTAAATGACACACATATAAATTCAACAGACGACCTAATAGAAACAGTAAATTTATCTAAAGGTAAAGATGTTAAAGTAAAATATATACACGAAGAAGAAACAAAAGAATGTAGTATGACACCTGTAAAAACAAGTAATAGTGATTATAAATTAGGACTATGGGTAAGAGATAGTGCAGCAGGAGTAGGAACAGTGACTTTCTATGAGCCATCTAGCAAAACATTTGGAGCATTAGGGCATGGAATAACAGATATAGACACAAATGAATTGATAAATATAGCATCAGGAGAATTTATTACAACAAGAATTTTAGATATAACTAAAGGAGAAAGTGGAAATCCAGGTAAAATTCAAGGAACAGTAGAAAATCAGACCAATATCGGAACAATTAGTAAAAATAGCAGGTTTGGGATATATGGAAAAGTAGATAATCTATCAAGTCTAGATATAGATGTTAGCAAAGAAATGGAAGTAGCACTAAGAAAAGAAATACAAACAGGAAAAGCAACTATCCTATGTAGTCTTGATAATCAGAAACCACAAGAATATGAAATTGAAATTGAAAAAATTTTTAAAGAAAATAATTATGATAACAAAAGTATGCTAATAAAAATAACAGACGAAAGATTATTAGAAAAAACAGGTGGAATTATTCAAGGAATGTCAGGATCACCAATAATACAAAATGGAAAATTTGTTGGAGCAGTTACACATGTTTTAGTAAACAACCCACAAGAAGGATATGCTGTATTTGGAGATATTATGTTAAAACAAGCAAAAGAAATAGGATAATGACTTATAGAAATTAAAAAACAATAAAATAAGAACAGTATAGATTTAAATAAACTAAAAAGTAAATAGTTATATATAAATAAAAAAATATGCAAAAATCTATTGCATATTTTTTATTTTGGTAGTATAATTGCATCAAGTTTTATCTAATTTACAGTTTTTAATTCATAGAAAGTTTGAATATTTTTAAAAGTAGTAATTTTGTAATCTAGTAATCTAAGTAAATAAATTCAAAGGAGGTGAAAATATGCAAGAAGAAATGTTGAAATTAATTTATGACAAAGTTGTACAAGTAGAAGAAAATCAAAAAGAAATGAAAGAGGAATTAAAAACAGAAATTGAAAGTTTAAGACAAGAGTTTAAGGCGGAAATAAAAGCAGCAATGGAAAGTCTAAGACAAGAGTTTAAAGCAGAATTAGAAGCTGCAATGGAAAGTTTAAGACAAGAAATTAAAGAATATGTAGATAATAATACAGAAGAAATTGCTCAAGAAATAAGAGAATTAGCAGAAGAAATTAGTAAAAAGATGGAACAAAATAAACAAAAAATAAATAAAAAAATGGATAGGTATATTATTGTAAATGAAAAAGACCATAAAATTTTTGTAGCCCAAATTGAAAAATTACAAATTTCGAATCAATATTTAGAGTCAAAAATACACATATAATATAATTTTAGTAAAATATATTATATGTGTATACATTTAAATTTTTTATTTAACTAAAAGTGGTCCAATCTCAGTGACTGTACCAGCACCAAGTGTTATTACAATATCATTTTTTTTCACATTATTTTTAACATAATCGCTGCATTCTTGAAAATCCGGAATATACTTAGCTTCTTTATTTAGTGAAATTATTTTATCTACTAAATCTTTAGAAGAAATTCCATAAGTATTTTTTTCTCTAGCAGCATAAATATCCAAAATTATAATATGATCAAATTTTGATAAAACGTTCGCAAAATCATCCAATAAATTTATAGTTCTACTATATGTATGTGGTTGAAAAATAACCCAAGACTCATTATATTTTTTATTTGAAAGAGAATTGAAAGTTGCAGCAATTTCAGTAGGATGGTGAGCATAATCGTCGTAAACACTTGCTTTATTATCAATTTTTCCCTTATATTCAAATCTTCTATGAGCACCTGTAAATTTAGATAAAGCTATTTTTATATCATTTTTATCAATTCCATATTCAGTACATAATGCAATACAAGATAAAGCATTTAATACATTGTGAATTCCAGGAACAGATAATTTAAATTTTTCAAAAAATTCATTTTTATAGTAAACATCAAATTCAGCAAATCCATCATTATCAAATATAATATTTTTTGCTACGAAATCAGCATTTGCATTCTTTATTCCATAAGTAATTGTTTTGCAACTAGCATAGCTATGTAAGTCTAGACAATTAGAATCATCAGCATTTGTAATTAAAATACCATCAGATGGTAATAATTTTACATATTTAATAAATGCTTTTTTGATATTTTCTAAATTTTTAAAATAATCTAAGTGGTCATTGTCTATATTTAAAATAATTTCAGCTTTTGGACTAAATTTTAAGAAACTTTCTACATATTCACAAGCTTCTATAATAAAATGTTCACTATTTCCAACTTTATAATTACCATCAATTTGCTTTAAAAAAGCACCAACTTGAATACTAGGATCTTTTAAACCTTCTAAAAAGCAAAGTGAAACCATAGAAGTAGTTGTTGTTTTTCCATGAGTTCCAGATATACAAATAGTATCTTTATAACAACGAGTTAATTCACCTAAAAAATCGGCACGTTCAATAGTTGGAATGTTTAATCTTTTAGCTTCTAACATTTCAGGATCATTTTTACTTATAGCAGCAGAATATACTACAATATCAGAATTGGCTATATCTTTTAAATCATGTCCAATTACAACTTTAATTCCTTTTTCTAATAAAGCTTTAACAGATTCGGAATTAGATGCATCAGAACCAGTAACATTGAATCCCCAATTATTTAATATGGCAGCAATACCGCTCATACTAACTCCACCGATACCAATCATATGTATATTTTTATATTTTTTTATAGATTCTATATTTGGCATTATAATTCTCAACTCCTCTTTTATAACATAAAGATTATATAATTATATCCTAGAAATTTCAAGAGTTTATCCCAAAAATATAGTGTAATATATGCTAAAAAATAAAAAAACGTTACATTATTTAAAAAATATAAAAATAAAAATCAAATTTTTGTAAAAAAAAGAAGGAAAAACTTTTTTTATGAAGAATAATATAATTGTACATAAGATTAAACGACTATGTACAAAATATTTAAACCTAAGGAAGGCAGGTGCATTTAAAAATGCAAATCACAGATGTACGTTTAAGAAAAGTAAATTCAGAGAACAGAATGAAAGCTGTTGCTTCTGTAACATTCGATAACGAATTCGCAGTTCACGATATCAAAGTTATCGAAAGCCAAAATGGATTATTTATAGCTATGCCTAGCAGAAAAACTCCAAACGGAGAATTCAAAGATATAGCTCATCCAATCAATGCTGAAACTAGAGAGAAAATTCAAAAAGCTATATTAGAAGCTTATGAAGCTCCAGAAACAGAGGAATCAGCAGAATAATTATAAATAGTAAAAGAAGATATCTATTAAAGATATCTTCTTTTAGGATATAAAACAATTTTTCTAAATAACCATTTTTACATTTATTTTCCATAAATTAATTTTTCTAAAATCTGAATAGCATTACTTGCAGCACCTTTACGTAAATTATCAGCTACTACCCAAATATTTAAACCACTTTTTACACTAAAGTCTCTTCTAATTCTACCAACAAAAACTTCATCATATCCGTTTGCTTTTGTTGCTAATGGATAATAATTTTTTTCTACATCATCTACAACTATTATTCCAGGATAATTTTGTAGCAATATTTTTACATCATAAATATCAAAATCTTTTTCAAATTCAATATTTATACTTTCACTATGGCAATTTTCTACAGGGACTCTAACTGTTGTTGCTGTTATTGGTAAATTTGGTTTGTCTAGTATTTTTCTAGTTTCATCAATCATTTTATGTTCTTCTTTTGTATAGCCATCATCTAAAAATACATCTATATGTGGTATACAATTATTAAAAATTGGATAAGGGAATTTTTTTGGCTTTTCTCCTTTTTGACCATTTTTTAAATCTAATATTCCTTCTCTTCCTGCTCCAGATACAGCTTGATATGTAGAGTAAACTATTCTTTTGATATTATATTTTTCGTCTAATGGTTTTAATGGAACAACTGCTTGAATTGTTGAACAATTTGGGTTTGCGATTATACCTTTATTTTCAAAAATTTTTTCTGGATTAACTTCTGGTACTACTAGTGGTACTTCTGGGTCCATTCTAAATACACTACTATTATCTATTACTATACATCCTTTTTCTACTGCAATTGGTACATATTTTTTTGATACTTCGCCTCCTGCACAGAATATAGCATAGTTAAAATGAGAGTCAAAAGATTTTTCTGTTAATTCACATGTTATATATGTTTGCCCCATAAATTCTATTTTAGTTCCAGCTGATTTTTTAGAGCAAAATAATGTATATGCACAATTTGGTAAATTTTTTTCTTCTAAAACTTTTAATGCAGTTCTTCCTACTACTCCTGTACTTCCTACTATAGCAATTTTATTTAATGTTTTCATATTCACATACCTCCAGTATAATAATATGTATAAAAATTTAAAATGTACTATGTAATTGACTAATTTTATTAGCTAAAATTACAAAATTACATTTTTAATATCTAATAATTTTAGAATTTAATTTTTTAGATTAGTTTATATATTAAATAATTATATTTTTAATAATAACACAAATAACTATATTAAACAATAAAATTTTTGATAAATTTAATTAAATATAGTGCATTAAGTAGAACAAAACAAATTATGTTGTTACAATTCACAGTCGTAATTTTTAAATGTAGAGTAGCCTTAGACGGCGGCCTGTTTTAAGCCAAGAATTATAACATTATGTTAATACAAAATTAAAAATTTTTTAAAAAAAGTATTGACAAAAATAAAAAAACAAATTATAATCAATCTTGTCAGATTTAAGAAATACGCAGGTGTAGTTCAATGGTAGAACCTCAGCCTTCCAAGCTGATGACGTGGGTTCGATTCCCACTACCTGCTCCAAATTATAACAACCTACAAACTTTGAAGTTTATAGGTTGTTTTTTCATAAAAGGGCAAAATAAAATTATAATTTTATAGAAATCAAATATAAATCAAATAAATTTTCATAAAGTTAAAAATTTTAAATTTTATTTGCAATTGTATCAAAAATAAAAAATAAAAGTAAAGGAATAAAAAATAAATATGAAAAATGAAAAATATAAAGAAACAATAAACAACTTAATAATAAAAACCAAAAATTTAATAAGAAACCATAAAACTAAGATAAAAATAATTAGTCTAATAATATTAATACTAATAATATTATCAACCCTAATTGCAATTATAATATACAAAGACAAGACTACACAAAAATATATTGAATATAACGGAGAAAACTTAAACACAAGCAAATACCCTGGATACAAAGAACTAATAGACAAGCTAAAACAAAATCACCCAAACTGGACATTTACTTTATTTTACACAAAACTAGACTTTAATGAAGTAATAAAAAATGAAGGTCACAAAGATGGAACCGAGTTTCCACTAAATTTAATACCAGACTCCTCAAAATATCCAGAAGACTGGAAATGCGAAATTGACAAAGATAAAAGATTTGACAATGGCACATGGTTATGTGCTTCAGATAAAGCAATTAAATATCAAATGGATCCAAGAAATATAATAAACGAAGAAAACATATTCCAATTCAAGGAGTTAAATTATTGCGAACGGAGCTCATACAATAGAAGGCATAGAAGAAATAACAAATGAAACATTTTTAGAAGGAGAAAATATAGCAGAAAGTTTAATACAAGCAGGAGAAAAGGCAAACCTAGACCCATACTTTATAGCTTCAAGGCTAATTCAAGAACAAGGAAGAAAAGGAACAGTATTATCACGAGGATATGAATATAATGGAATAACAATATACAACCCATTTAACATAAAAGCTACAGGAAATTCATCAGAAGAAATTTTAGAAAATGCAGCAAAATATGCATATGAACAGGGATGGAATACATTAGAAAAAGCACTAATAGGCGGAGTAGAATTTGTAAAAGAAGGATATATGAATAAAGGGCAAAACACATTATATCTCCAAAAATTTGATATAGTAAATTCAGACCAAAGTTTATACACAAACCAATACATGCAAAATTTATTAGCTCCTATGTCTGAAGCAAACAATATGTTAGAAATATACAAAGCCTCAAACACAGTTGATTCAGCATTAAACTTCATAATACCATTATATGAAAACATGCCAGAGCAAATATCAGAAAAATGATTTTTTATAAAAAAGAGTTGATATTTTTAATAAATTAATATAAAATCTAAACAGACAAAAATAAGGGAGGAAACCAATGATAACTTTAAAAGAAATAAAAGAAAATAATGAGATAGAAGCTCTAATAAAAGGAGCACAAAAGCAATTAGATAATCTTGGTTATACAGAACACGGGCATAGGCATATATCAATTGTCTCAAAAAGAGCAGGAGACATATTAGAAAAATTAGGATATCCAGAAAGAACAATAGAACTTGCAAAAATTGCAGGATATATGCATGATATAGGAAACTGTGTAAACAGAGTAGACCATGCACACAGTGGAGCAATATTAAGCTTTAATATTCTAAAAGAAATGGGGATGCCAGTAGAAGAAAGAACAGAAATAATGATGGCAATAGGAAACCATGATGAAAACACAGGAACAGCAATAAGTGATATATCAGCAGCATTAATACTTGCAGACAAATCAGACGTACATAGGCAAAGAGTATCTAATACAAATTTATCTACATTTGATATTCACGATAGAGTAAACTATGCTGTAACAGACTCAAAACTAATAATGAACCCAGAAACAAAAACAATTACATTAAACTTATCAATTGACACAGAAATATGTCCAGTACTAAACTATTTCGAAATATTTATGGAAAGAACAATGATGAGCAAATATGCAGCAAAATTTTTAAATATATGGTTTGAATTAATAATAAATGGAACAAAATTATTATAAAAAATGAGTAATATAAAAATATATACTTAGAGAAAGGAATGTTAAAAATGGAAGAAAAAAGAAAAGTAAAAAAAGAAGGAAAAAAATTACAAATTTTAGTATGCACATTAATAACAATATTAGTAGCACTTGTTGCAATATTTGGTGTATACACAAAAAAACAAAACAGAATGGAAAACAACATAAAAGGCTATGATTATGCAATGGACCTAAAAGGAGCAAGAATAATTACACTTACACCATCTACAGAAACCAAAACAGTAATTAAAGACTCATCAGGAAATGAAGTAGAAGATGCAGAAAATCTAACAGATGAAGAACTTACAGAAAAAGGATACACAAAAGAAGAAATCAATATAAATAGCGAAGACTTACTAACACAAGCAAACTATGAAGAAACAAAAGGAATAATAGAAAAAAGATTACAAGGGCTAAATGTAGAAAACTACATAATAAATCTAAACAATCAAACAGGAGAAATAACAATAGAGTTGCCAGAAAATGATCAAACAGACAACATAGTAAATAATATTGCAACAACAGGAAAATTTGAAATAGTAGACTCAGAAACAAAAGAACTATTAATGGACAACAATGATATAAAATCATCACAAGTAATGTATGGTTCAACATCAACAGGAACTACAGTATACCTAGACATAAAATTTAATAAAACAGGAACAGAAAAATTTGAAAATATTACTGGAACATATGTAAACAATGTAGCAGAAAACACAGCATCAAGCAATACAGATACAGCAAATCAAACAAATGCAGAAAACCAAACAAATGAAACAAGTGAAGAAAACCAATCTAGCGAAAATGAAACTACAGACACAAATTCTACATCAGAAGAAAACCAAACATCAGAAAATGAAACAGAAGAAGCACAAGAAACAGCAAAACAAGTAACAATGTCAATAGATGATGAAGAAATGATGACAACATATTTTGACGAAGTAATAAAAAATGGTGATATGCCATTATCAATAGGAAGTACAACAACAGATACAGAAACCTTAAACCAATATGCACAAAATGCATTAAATATAGCAGTAGTATTAGATAATGGAAAATTACCAATAGAATATAATGTAACAAGAAATGAATATGTATTATCAGACATAACAAGAAATGAATTACACTATATAAAACTTGGAATTATAATTGCAGTTGCAGTAGCATTATTAATTTTAATTATAAAACACAAAACAAATGGATTCTTAGCAAGTTTAGGATATATAATCTTATCTGCAATATATGCGCTAATAATACGTTATGCAAATGTAATAATCTCAATAGAAGGAATATTTGGAATAGTTGTAACATTAATAATAAACTATATATTTGTATGGAAATTACTATCAAAAATCAAAGAATATAATAAAGACGAAAAACTAAAAGGAATAGTATTAAATAAAGCAATAAAAGAAAACTATAAAGAAATATTCTTAAAAATACTACCAATATGTATAATGTCAATAATATTCTGTTTTATAAATTGGGTACCAATTAGTAGTTTCGGAATGACAACATTCTGGGGAATATTACTAATTGCAATAATTAATATTTTAGTAACAAACAATTTACTAAAATTAAAAAATAAATAGGAGGAGCTAAAGCAAATGAAATCAAAAAAGAAACTTATAATATATATATTAATAGTAGCCATAATAATTGCTGGAATAGCAGTAACAATTATATCTGGATTTAACTTTGACTTAAGATATGAAGATGCAAAAAGAATAGAGCTAGGAATAGGAAGCAAAATAAATGAAGACGAAATAAGACAAATTGCAAAAGAAGTTTTAGGAGAAAACACAGAAATAGTTTTGCAAAAAATAGAAGTATTTGAAGATGCAGTAAGTATAATGGCAAAAGATATAACAGAAGAACAAAGAGATAATATAGTAAGTAAAGTAAATGAAAAATATGGAATAGATTTAACAACAGATGATGTACCAATAATAACAGTTGCACATACAAGAGGAAGAGACATAATAAAACCATATGTAGTACCATTTTCAATTGCTACATTGATAATATTGGTTTTTATGATGATAAGATATTATAAGTTAGGTAGTTTAAATGTATTGGCTAAAACATTAGGACTTGTGATATTGATGCAAGTGGTGCTATTTAGTATAATGGCAATTACAAGAATACCAATAGGAAGATTAACTGTACCTTTGGTATTAACAGTATATATATTAACATTAATAGGATGCACATCATATTTTGAGAAAGGACTTGAAAGTAAAATGGAAGAATCAGAAGCATAAAATGTTAAAAAAATTAAAAAAATTAAAAAAAGCTTGCATTTTCTAAAAAAAGCGGGTATAATAATAAAGTAGACAAACGGCAAGAAGAGTGGGAGCAAATCCCACTCTTTGCTTATGATATTAAGGAGGTATATTTTGGCAAACATAGAAGAAAAGGTAGAAAAACTAATAAAGTCTAAAATAGAAAATATAGGCTATGAACTATATGATGTAGAATATGCAAAAGAAGGAAAGGATTATTATTTAAGGATATTCATAGACAAAAATGGTGGAATAGACTTAAATGATTGTGAAAAAGTAAGTAATGAAATAAACGAAATTTTAGACCAAGCAGACTATATAAAAGAGCAATACTATTTAGAAGTATCATCACCAGGAATTGAAAGAGTAATTAGAAAAGATTCACAATTAGAAAAAAATATTGGAGTACAAATTCAAGTAAGATTATTTAAAAAGGACGACCAAGGTAAAAAAGAATATGTAGGAACATTAAAAAGCTATAACAAAGATGATATAACAATAGAACTAGATTCAAATGAAGAAATAAAATTGCAAAGAAAAAATATATCTCAAATAAAAACAGTATATAAATGGAATTAAAGGAGGAATAAAAAAATGAAAGCCATAGACAATAAAGAACTAATATTAGCTTTAGAAGAATTAGAAAAAGAAAAAGGAATAAAAAAAGAATATATACTAGATTCAATAGAAACAGCACTAGTAACAGCATACAAAAGAAATTTTGACTCACTAGAAAATGTAAAAGTAGATATAGACAGAAGTACAGGAGCAACACATGTATATGCAATAAAAGAAGTAATGGAAGCCGCAAAAGATCCAGCTTTAGAAATAAGTTTAGAAGATGCACATAAAATAAACAAAGGACTAAAATTAGGAGATTCAGTAGAAGTTGAAATAGTACCAAAAGATTTTGGAAGAATAGCAGCACAAACTGCAAAACAAGTAATAATTCAAAAACTAAGGGAAGTAGAAAGAGATATAGTATTTAATGAATTTAATGACAGAAAAGGAGAAATTGTTTCTGGAATAATTCAAAAAGCAGACCACAACATAGTAGTAATGGATTTAGGAAAATTAGAAGGAGTAATGCCACATAAAGAACAAATACCAACAGAACATTATAAAGTAAACCAAAAAATAAAAGGATATGTACTAGAAGTAGAAAGAGGACAAAAAGGAGCACCACAAGTAATAGTATCAAGAAGTCATCCAGATTTTGTAAGAAAACTTTTAGAATTTGAAATACCAGAAATATATGAAGGTGTAATAGAAATAAAAAGTGTATCAAGAGATGCAGGATACAGAAGTAAAGTTGCAGTATATTCACCAGACCCAAACATAGACCCAGTAGGTTCTTGTGTAGGGCAAAAGGGAGTTAGAATCCAAAACGTAATAAATGAATTAAATGGAGAAAAAATAGATGTAATAGAATGGAATGAAGACCCAAGTATATATATAGCATCAGCATTACTTCCAGCACAAATTTTAGCAGTAGATATAAAGCAAGAAGAAAAATTTGCACAAGTTATAGTACCAGATGATCAATTGTCACTTGCAATAGGAAAATCTGGACAAAACGCAAGACTTGCAGCAAAACTTACAAATTGGAAAATAGATATAAAATCAGAAACACAATTCAGAGAATTATTAGAAAAAGCAAACCAAGAAGAGTCTGAAAAAGTTTCTGAAGAAAATCAAGAAGAAATAGAAGAAAGCAAAAATGAAGAATAAACATGAAACAAAACCAAAAACCGTGATAAAAACCAAAATAATAACATAAAATAAAAATGGGGGACAAAGCTATGAGAAGTTTACCACAAAGAACTTGTATGGGTTGTAACCAAAAAAAAGACAAAAAAGAATTAATAAGAATTGTAAAAAACAAAAATAATGAAATATTTATAGACAAAAAAGGCAAACTAGAAGGAAGAGGAGCATATATATGTGACAATATAGAATGCTTAGATAAAGTAATAAAAACAAAAAGACTAGAAAAGGTATTAGATACAAAAATATCACAAGAAATTTATGAAAGTTTAAGAGGTGTAATACTTGATAAATAATAAAATATTAGGTTTAATAGGTCTATCTGCAAAAGCTGGAAAAATATGTTTTGGATCAGATAGTGTAGAAAATGAAATAAAATCTAGAAAAGTAAAATTAGTAATAGTTGCAAAAGATTGCTCAGAAAGAACAAAGCAAAAATTCCAAAGAATATCTAATGAAGCAAAAGTAAGTATTATAATAACAGAAAATATAGAAACTTTAAGTAAAGCAATTGGCAAATCCAATAAAGCAATTATAGGAATAAAAGATATAAATCTAGCCAGTCAAATACAAAAAATATATGATGGGGGTGATCTTATTGGGTAAGATAAAAATACATGAAATAGCAAAAAAATTAGGCTTAACCAGTAAAGAAGTATTAGAAATGGCAAACAAACTAGAAATAGAAGCAAAAAGTCATTTAAGCGGTGTAAGTGAAGAAGATGCAAAAAAAATAGAAGAAAAATTAGTGTTAAATAAACAAACCAAACAAGAAACAACAGAAGAAAAAAATGAAGAAAATAAAAAACAAGAAAAAAATGAACAAAAAGAATCAAAAAATAAAAAGCAAGAAAAAAACAATATAAAAGAAAACAAAAAAGAACAAGCAAAAGAGCCTAAAGAGTCAAAAGTCAAAGACCAAAAGGCACCAGTTATCATAAGAAGAGAAGTTATAATAACAGAAAATCAAGAAAAGCAAAAAGATGCAGAAGAACAAAAAAAGAAAAACAATAATATTGGGTTTGTAGAAAGAAAGCAAAATAAAGACTTTAATATAGTATATCGTAATAAAACAAATAAGCCAAAAACAGTAAGTGAATTATTTGGATTAAATAAAAAAGAAGAAGTAAAAAAAGAACCAATTCAAGAAAACCAAGAAAAAGCAAAAAAAGAGCAAACACCAGAAAAACAAGAAAAAATAAAAAATGAAGTAGTAAATGAAAATAAAAAAGAAACTATAGAAGAAAAAGAAAAAATAGAAAATAAAGAAAATGTAAAGGAAAATGAACCAAAAGCAGTTAATAAAAATATAAATACAGAAAACATAATGCAAAAAAATAATGAAGAAAATGAGCAAGGAGAAAGCAAACAATATATGCAAGAAAATATAAATATAAAAACTAAAGTTCAAACAGAAAGAAAAAAAGAAATCTTGCCAAATAATAAGCAAGTACATCAAGGAAATAATTTTGTAAAAGAAAGAAACAATAATTTTAATAAAAACAATGGTTATAGCAACAATTATAATAACAATAATTATAATAATCATACTAAGCAAAATTACAAATCAAGATATAACAATGAAGGAACTACTAGCAAATATAATGAAAATAGAAATGTGAGAAATTATGGAAATCAAAATTATAATGGACAAAGAAAACCATTAGATGAAAGAGGAATAGAAAAAAATATCAAAAATATTATGTCTGCTGATGTTCAAGAAAAAGAAATTGTTAGAGAATATAACAAAAATATAGACAAGCAAAAAAATAATAATAAATTTGAAGAAAACAAAACAAATAAAAAGTCAAAAAATAGAAGAAATGATGCATCTAGCTTTGATGAAGGCAAACTAAAAACATTAAAACAAGCAAATAGGCTATCTAACATGTTTGATGATCAAGATGGTGGAATGCTAGACTATTATGACCTAACAACACAAAGAGGAAGAAGAGGCAAAAAGAAAGTACAAAAAGGTGATGAAGAAAGAAACAAACAAAAAATATTTAAACTAACAGAAATAGAAGTACCAGAAACAATAACAGTAAAAGATTTAGCTCAAGAAATGAAAAAAACTACAGCAGAAGTAATCAAAAAATTACTAGGATATGGAATAATGGCAACAATAAATAATGAAATAGATTTTGATACAGCATTCTTAATTGCAGGAGAATTTGGAATAACAGCTAAAAAGAAAGAAACAATAACAGAAGAAGATATACTATTTGACGATTCAGAAGACAAAGAAGAAGATTTAATGCCAAGACCACCAGTAGTTGTTGTTATGGGGCATGTTGACCATGGAAAAACATCACTATTAGATGCAATAAGAAAAACAAATGTAATAGAAGGAGAAGCAGGAGGAATAACACAAGCAATAGGTGCTTATACAGTAAATATAAATGACAGACAAATAACATTTTTAGACACACCAGGACATGAAGCATTTACTGCAATGAGAGCAAGAGGAGCACAAATTACAGATATTGCAATCTTAGTTGTTGCAGCAAATGATGGAGTAATGCCACAAACAATAGAAGCAATAAACCATGCAAAACAAGCAGGAATTCCAATAATAGTAGCAATAAACAAAATAGACTTGCCAGATAGTAATATAGAAAAAGTAAAACAAGAATTAATGAAATATGATCTAGTACCTGAAGAATGGGGAGGAGACACAATATGTGTACCAATATCAGCAAGAAATAATACAAATATAGACCAATTACTAGAAATGGTATTATTAGAAGCAGATGTATTAGAATTAAAAGCAAACCCACATAAACAAGCAAAAGGAGTAGTTATAGAAGCAAGACTAGATAAATCAAAAGGTGCAGTAGCTTCAATGTTAATACAAAGAGGAACATTAGATGTAGGAGATACAATAGTTGTTGGTTCATCAATAGGTAGAATAAGAACAATGACAAATGATAAAGGCAAAAAAGTAAAACAAGCAGGACCATCAACACCAGTAGAAATAACAGGACTAACAGAAGTTCCAGAAGCTGGAGACACATTCTATGAAGTAAAAGACGAAAAAACAGCAAAACATCTAATAGAAAAAAGAAAACGTCAAGCAAGAGAACAAGCAATAAATGCAAATACTAAAGTAACATTAGACAACTTATTTAGCCAAATGGAAGAAGGAAAACTAAAAGTACTAAATTTAATAGTAAAAGCAGATGTCCAAGGATCAGTAGAAGCTGTAAAACAATCAATGGAAAAACTTGCAAACGAAGAAGTAAAAGTAAAAGTAATACATGCAGCAGTAGGAGCAGTAACAGAAACAGATGTAATGCTTGCAAAAGTTTCAAATGCAATAATAATAGCATTTAATGTAAGACCAACAAACACAGCAAAAGATATGGCAGAAAGAGATGAAGTACAAATAAAACAATATTCAATAATTTACCAAGCAATAGAAGATGTAGAACTTGCAATGAAAGGAATGCTAGATCCAAAATATGAAGAAAAAATAATAGGAACAGCAGAAGTTAGACAGACATTCAGAATATCAAATGTAGGAACAATTGCAGGTGCATTTGTACTAAGTGGAAAAGTAGAAAGAAATGCAGGAGTAAGAGTTATAAGAGACAATGTAGTAATACATGATGGAAAAATTGCAACACTAAAAAGATTTAAAGATGATGCAAAAGAAGTATCAAAAGGATTTGAATGTGGTATCCAAATTGAAAACTATAATGACATAAAAGAAGGAGACACAATCGAAGCATATATAATGGAGGAAATAAAAAGATAATGAATACGAAAACAAAACACGATATAATGAAAGATTTTTATACAAAAAGAAAAGAATGGTTAGATAAATATATAAAAGAAAATGTTGATACAAACAAAACCAGAGATGCATATATAAAGTGCAAAGCAAAATCTTTATGTAGAGATACTAAAATGCAAGAAAATAATTTTATAGCAAGAGGTGAAGAAGATGCCAGCAAATAAAAATAGAATGCAAAAAGTTTCAGAAGAATACAAAAAAGTTCTAAGTCAAATAATAGGTTATGAACTAAAAAATCCAAATGTAACAGGATTAATTAGTATAACAAAAGTAAAAGTAACCCAAGACCTAAAATATGCTAAAGTATATGTAAGTATTCTAAATTCTAAAAATATAAAAACAACATTAGAAGCCTTAAAAAAATCAGCAGGATTCATAAGATCTGAACTAGCAAAAAAAGTAAACTTAAGGAACACACCAGAACTTATTTTTGAACTAGATGACTCAATAGAATATGGAGCTAAAATTGATAATATATTAAAAGAAATATTACCAAAAAAAGAAGACAGCCAAGAAAATGAAAAGCAAATAGAAGATGAAGAATAAATTATAAAATCAGAATCAAAAAAGAAAGGAAAAAGCATATGACATTAGATAATATTTTAGAAGAAATAAAACAAGCAAATTCTATAATAATATTAACACATGAAACACCAGATGGAGATGCAATAGGAAGTAGTTTAGCAATGTTACTTGCCCTAAAAACACTTGGAAAAAAATCAGATGTAATAATAAAAGAATATCCAAGAACATTTGAATTTTTACCAGGAGCAAATGAAGTAAAAAAAGAAACAGAAATACAAAATTATGATTTAGCAATATCATTAGATTGTGCAGATTTAAAAAGATTATCAGGAAAAGAATACTTTGAAGAAGCAAAAAAAGGTATAGTAATAGACCACCATGGAAGTAACACAATGTATGGAGATATAAACTTTGTAAACCCAGTATCTCCAGCATGTTGTGAAATACTAGCAGGAATGTTCGAATACTTTGACATAAATATAGATACAAATATAGGAACAGCAATTCTTACAGGAATAATAACAGACACAGGGGGGTTCAAATATTCAAGTGTAACACCAGAAACATTTGAATTTACAGCAGAACTATTAAGAAAAGGAGTAAATGTTTCAGAAATATATAAAAGAGTACTAGAAACAAAAACAAAATCAAACTTCGAACTAATGAAAAGAACAATGAATAGACTAGAATTACTAGAAGATGGCAAAGTAGCATTTACCTATATGACATTACAAGATGAAGAAGAAGTAAATGCAGAAATAGGAGATCATGAAGGCATTGTAGAAAATGGAAGAAGTATAGAAGGAGTACAAATATCAGTATTTATAAGACAAAAAGATGAAAACTCATACAAAATATCAATGCGTTCAAATGGCAACATAAATGTATCAGACATATGCTATATATTTGGAGGTGGAGGACATCCAAATGCAGCAGGAGCCCTAATCCAAGGAAATGTAGAACAAGTAAAAGAAAAAATAATGAAAGAAATAAGAAAAGTAATATGAATGGAATAATTATTGTAAATAAACCAAAAGGAATAACATCTTTTGATGTTGTATATAAGGTTAGAAAAATATTTAATGAAAAAGTAGGTCACACAGGTACATTAGATCCAATGGCAAGAGGAGTTTTACCTATTTTAATAGGTAATGCAACAAAATGTTCTAAATATCTAATAAATCATGACAAAGAATATATAGTTATTCTTAAACTAGGAATAAAAACAGACACAGCAGATAGTGAAGGAAAAATTATAAAAGAGCAAAAAATTTCTGATAATATATTAAATAAAAAAAATATAGAAGAAGTCTTTTCAAAAAATATAGGAATCAAGATGCAAAAACCTCCAATGTATTCGGCAATTAAAGTAAATGGAAAAAAATTATACGAATATGCAAGAAAAGGTGAAAGTCTTGAAGTAAAGCCAAGAAAAATTAATATATATAATTTAAAGCTACTTGAAATTAACCAAAACGATAAAACTATAAAATTCAAAGTTCAATGTAGTAAAGGAACATATATAAGAAGTTTATGCGAAAAAATAGCAGAAGACCTAGGAACCATTGGATATATGTATGACTTATTAAGAACAAAGGTGGGACAATTTCAAATTGACCAAGCAATTGAAATAGAAAAACTAGAAGAAATATTAAAAAATCTTGAAAACAAAGAAAAAATTGAATTCTTAAAAATGGATCTAGAAAACAAATGTATCACAATAGAAGAAATGTTTAATAACTTAGAAAATATAAATCTTGATGAAGTAACTCTAGCTAAATTTATAAATGGTGTAAAACTAAAAACAAATAAAAAAGATGGAATATATAAAATATATAATAATAAATTTATTGGTTTAGGAATAGTAAAAAATTATTTATTAAAAAGAGATATTGTAATTTAAAAAGTAAAGAAATAAAAAAGAAAGAAAAAAATAAAGAAAAAAATAAAGAAAAAAATAAAGAAAACAAATAAAGAAAAAATAAAGAAAAAAAAGTTAAAATATAAATTATAAAAAAATTAAATTAAAAGACATATAAAAAAATCACTTCACATATATTTTAATGTGAGGTGATTTTATGTATTATATACAAGAAAATGACAAGCCTAATATAACAACAAAAATATTTAAAAAAATAGAAATAGACTCAAACAAAATCCTTTTACCTAAAATAGAGGAAAACAAAAAAACTTTTAAAAAAAACAAAGAAAATATAAAAGTAGAAAAAAGTATGCAAAATATAGAAAAAAGAGAAGAAAAAATAACAAATAAACTTATAAAACTCTTAAAAAACAAACCAAGCAAAAAATTAGTATTAAGTAAAAATTTGCACAAATATCAAAAAATGATAGATATTTTAAATCAAAAAGATTTTGAAATAATAGATGGAAGATGGATATTCAAAAGAATATCAAATGAAGTATTAGAATATATTTTGGAAAAACAAAAAATGAAAAAAGAAGAGACAAGCATTTATATATTAGTAAATGATTTAACAGATGTAATAATTCAAAATATAAAAGAATTTGCAAAAGAATATAAAAGTGTAAATATCATAACAAACCATATAGGAGCTTTAAAAAAGATAGCAGAAGATATATTAGAAAATTTGGGAATTCAGCTAGTAATTGCAAACAACAAAAGAAAATCACTTGCAAAAGCCAAATTAATATTAAACTATGACTTCCCAAAAGAATTGTTAAATCAATATAATGTGAACGAAAATGCAATTATTGTAAATATTTTGGGGAATATAAGAATAAATAAAAAAAGATTTAATGGGGTAATAATAAATGATTATGAAATATCATTCAAAACTGAAAAACAATATGATGTAGAAAATAATGAATTTTTTCCAAAAGAGGTTTATGAAGCTGAATTTTATAAAGAACAGCCTTATGTGAATGTGAGAGAGAAAATTTTGAATGATAAATTAAAGATTGAAAAATTGTATACTCAGAATGGGGAATTCTGAACTTTGGGGAACTTTTGGGACGTTCCAAAGTTCATAGTTTAAATTTGGTGTGAACTTTGGGTGAACTTTAGGGACGTTCTTCAAAGTTCATAAATAATATAGATTAAAGTTTTGTTGTGGAAATGTTAGTAAGGTTTGCTTTAAGGAAAATATGAAAAAATTCAGGAAAAACTTAAAAATACCTTAAAAATTTAGTGAAAAGCTTTATTTTTTGTTAAAAATATAATATAATTGATTTGTCGAATTTTAGATTGGCAAGGAGGTATTTGTTATGCCAAATAAAAGTAACAAGAACAGAAAAAATAATGGTAGTGAGAAAACAAGACAATATAGAACATCTAATCCAAATAGAAAAGGAGAAGAAAGTAAAGCTGTAAACAACTGGAAAAAAGTTGATGATAAGACAAAAGTTGTAAATACCGTTAAAGGAAAGAAAGGAAGCAAAAATAGTAAAAATGGTAAGAAGATAAAGTGGTCAGAAAGACATCCAAAGTTATCTATGGCTTTAAAAATTATAGTAATTATAATACTTTTATTATGTGTTATAGGAGCAGGAGTTATTGCAGCAATATTTTTTGGATTGTTTGGTGATGACTTTAAAATAACAAAAGAAGATTTAACAATCGGAATAGCAAATTCTGTAGTAGTTGATCAAGATGGAAATGTTATTGCAAATTTAAGTACAGAAGAAAAAAGAAAAATTGTAACTTTAGACGAAATGTCTGCTTATCTTCCAAAAGCATATATAGCAATAGAAGATAAAAGATTTTATGAACATAGTGGTGTAGATATTTGGAGAACAGCAGGGGCAATTTTTAATACAGTTTTTAGAGGAAGTTCATCATATGGTGGAAGTACAATAACACAACAATTAGTTAAAAATATAACAGGTGATGATGATGCATCAGGGCTTGCAGGAATAATGCGTAAAGTAAGAGAATGGGCAAAAGCATATCAAGTAGAAAGAATGATTTCTAAAGACCAAATACTAGAATTATACTTAAATATTTTATTTGTTGGAGGAGATAACCTTCACGGAGTAGAACTCGGAGCACAATACTATTTTGCAAAAAGTGCAAAAGACTTAGACTTAGCAGAATGTGCATTTTTAGCAGGAATAAATAGTTCGCCAAATACTTATAATCCATATGATGAGTCAAAAGATCAAACAGAACTTGCAGAACTTAGAAAAAATAAGACATTAACAGTTTTAAAAGAAATGTTAGATCAAGGATATATAACAGACCAAAATGAATATGATACAGCAGTTGCCAAGGTAGAGGCAGGTTTGCAATTTACAAAAGGAAATATAGTATCAGGAAGTTCATATTCATATCATACATCAGCAACAATAAATCAGGTAGTAGAACAAGTAATGGAAGAGAAAAATGTATCAAGAGAGTTTGCAGAAAAATATGTATATGGAAGCGGACTTACAATATACTCAACAGTAAATACAGAAATTCAAGCAAGAGTAGAGCAAGAGTTTGCAAAAACAGCATATCAATTAAAAGGAAGAGAAAAAAATGCAGATGGTACTTTAAAAAATGAACATGCTCAAGCAGGAATGGCAATAATAGATCATTCAACTGGATATGTTGTAGCAGTAGGAGGAGAACTAAATACAGACCAAACAGCTACAGGATGGAATAGGGCAACACAGATGGTAAGACAAACAGGATCATCAATTAAACCAATAGCAGATGTAGCACCAGCATTAGAAGAAAAAGTAATTACAGCAGCAACAGTATATGATGATGTTTGGACATTATTTGGAAAAGATTATAAACCAAAAAATGATAGAGGATATCAAGGATTAATAGGCATAAGAGAATTTATAGGAAGATCACAAAATGTTCCAGCAGTAAAAATAATGAGAGAATTAACACCAAATAAGTCAATAGATTATTTAAGAAAAATGGGTATTTCTACATTATATAAAGATGGAGAAGACACAAGTGGGCAAGAAAAAACAGATAATGTTTTAGGTCTAGCGTTAGGAGGAATTACAGATGGAATAAGTCCACTAGAAATGGCAGCAGCATATGGAACAATTGCAAATGATGGAGTATATATAGAACCAACATTTTATACAAAAGTTACAGATATAAATGGAAATGTAGTACTTACACCAAACCAAGAAACTCAAAGAGCAATATCAGAGCAAAATGCATATATAACAAGATCAATTACAATGGAACCAGTAACAGCATCATATGGAACAGCAACTTATTGTAAGATACCAGGAATAGAAACATGTGCTAAAACAGGAACAACAGATGATAACTTTGATAGATGGCTTTGTGGAATGACACCATATTATTCAGCAGCATGTTGGTTTGGATATGATACACCAGAAGAAGTAAAATATAGTGGAACAAACCCAGCAGGACAAATCTGGTCAAATATAATGAAAGATATACACAAAAGCTTAGAAAATAAAACATTTAATAAACCAAGTGGAATAGTGGAAAAAACAGTTTGTAGAACAACAGGATGTTTAGCAACATCAACTTGCACAGACAAATATACAGAAATATTTACAGAAGATAATTTACCAGAAACTTGTGAAGGACATGGAATTCAAAAAATATGTAAAGATTCAGGAAAAGTTGCAACAGAATATTGTCCAAATACAGAAAATAGAAGTTATGGTGGAGTAATACCAAAAGAAGAATTAGGTTTGTGGAAACCAATTCAAGGTTCATCAGCAAAAGGAAATGCTAGAATAACAGAAACTTGCACAATACACAAAGAACCAGAAAAAAACAATAATACAACAAACAATACAGACAAAAAACCAGGAAACAATACAAATACATCAGGAAATAACACAAATAAAACAGGAGGAAATACGAACATATCAGGAGGAGGAACAAATACATCAGGAGGAAATACAAACACATCAGGCGGAAATACAAACACGTCAGGCGGAAATACAAATAAAACAGGTGGAAATACAAACACATCAGGAGGAGGAACAAATACATCAGGAAATAACACAAATACATCGGGAAGAACAAATTCAACTCGATAAAATAAATTCAGGAAAGGAGAGAAAAAATTGGATATATATTTTACAAATACATTAACAAAGAAAAAAGAAAAATTTTATCCAATAGATAAGAACGAAGTTAAAATATATTCTTGTGGCCCAACAGTATATAAAGATGCAACAATAGGAAATTTAAGAACAAATATATTTCAAGATGTATTAAGAAGAATGCTTAAATATAATGGTTACAAAATAAAACAAGTAATGAACATAACAGATGTAGGTCACTTAGTTTCTGATGGAGATGAAGGAGAAGACAAAATGATAAAATCAGCAAAAGAAGAGCATAAATCTCCAGAAGAAATAGCAAACCACTATACAAAATTATTTTTTGAAGATTTAGAAAAATTAAATGTAGAAACTCCAGAAATAATATGTAAAGCAACAGACTATATAAATGAAATGCTAGAATATGTAAAAGAATTAATGAAAAATGGATATGCATACGAAACTTCAACTGCTATTTATTTTGATGTATCAAAACTAGATAAATATGGAATATTATCAGGAATAAATCTAGAAGAACAAAAATCAGGAGCAAGGGTAGAAGTAGACCCAGAAAAGAAAAACCCATTCGATTTTGCACTATGGATAAAAGCACCAGAAAATCACTTAATGAAATGGGATAGCCCATGGGGTAAAAGCTACCCAGGTTGGCATATTGAATGTTCAGCAATGTCTAGAAAACATTTAGGAGATGAATTTGATATACACACAGGAGGAATAGATTTAATCCCAACACATCATGAAAATGAAATTGCCCAAAGCAAAGGAGCTACAGGAAAAATTCCAGCAAGATATTGGATCCATGGTGAATACTTATTAGTAGATGGTGGCAAAATGTCTAAAAGCCTTGGGAATGTATATCTATTAAAAGATATTATAGAGAAAGGATATGATCCATTAGTATATAGATTATTTTGCTATACAAGTAGTTACAGAATGAAACTAAACTTTACTTGGGATGCAATAGATGCAACTTCAAAATCATTAGAGAGGTTGCGTCTAGGATTTAAAGTACATAGTGAAGGAAAAGATAATTTAAATGAAGAAGATGAAAAAAATATAAATCAAATTGAAGAAAACTTTCATAAAGCAATAAATGATGATATGAATATGCCACTTGCAATGAGTTATGTATGGGAATTAATTAAATACCCAAAGAAAAACAAAAAAATTGCAGAACTATTATTAAAATTTGACACAGTACTTGCAATAAAAATAGACAAAAAACCAGAAAATAGAATACAAGAAGAAATTCCAGAAGAAATACAAAAACTTGCAGAAGAAAGAAAAATTGCAAAACAAAATAAGAATTGGGAAAAAGCAGATAAAATAAGAGAAGAAATAAAGCAAAAAGGATATATAATAAAAGACACAAAAGATGGAATAATAATAGAAAAAGAATAAAAACTTATGAAAATTAGATAAGAAGGGATGAATAAAAAATGAAAATTTTATTACCAGGTGGAGCAGGATATATAGGTAGCCATACAGCAATTGAATTATTAAATGCAGGAGAAGAAATAATAATAATAGATAATTTTGCAAATAGCAATAAAAAATCATTAGAAGCAATAAAAGAAATAACAGGTAAAGACTTTAAATTTTGTGAGTTAAATTATTTAGACGAAGAAAAACTAGATAAAGTATTTGAAGAAAATAAAATAGATGCAGTAATGAATTTTGCTGGGTTTAAATCAGTAGGAGAATCTGTAAAAAATCCTATAGAATATTATAAAAATAATATATCTGGAGCATTAACATTGCTAGAAACAATGAAAAAGCACAATGTAAAAAAATTTATATTTAGTTCATCTGCAACAGTGTATGGTGATCCAGAAAAAGTGCCAATAACAGAAGATTCAAAAACAGGAGGAACAACGAACCCATATGGTACAACAAAATATTATATAGAGCAAATATTAAAAGACATATATAATTCAGATCCAACTTGGGATATATGTATATTAAGATATTTTAACCCAGTAGGAGCTCATAAAAGTGGTTTAATAGGAGAAGAACCAAGAGGAATACCAAATAACCTAATGCCATATATAGTAAGAGTTGCAGCAGGAGAATTAAAGGAATTATCAGTATTTGGAAATGACTATAATACAAAAGATGGAACAGGAGTAAGAGATTTTATACATGTAGTAGATTTAGCAAAAGGTCATGTGGCAGCATTAAGTAAACTAAAAAAAGAAGGAAAAGGTTTATTTATATATAATCTAGGAACAGGAAAAGGATACAGTGTTTTAGATATGGTAAAATCTTTTGAAAAAGCTACTAACCAAAAAGTTCCATACAAAATTACACCAAGAAGACCTGGTGATATAGCAGAATGTTATGCAGACCCTAAAAAAGCAAAAGAAGAACTTGGCTGGGAAGCAACTAAAACATTAGAAGATATGTGTAGAGATTCATGGAATTATATAAAAAGCCAGAATAAATAATAAATTAAAAGATAAATAAGAAATGAAAAGATAAATAGGAAATTAAAAGATAAATAAAAAGAATGGAAGAAAAGGAAATGATAGATTTTAAAGAAAATATAGCAGAAAGCATAATAGATATATTAGAAAATAACTTAAAAGAAAGCAATATAAGTAAAACAGATGATATTAATAAAGATGTCATAAAAGAATATATAGAAAAGCCAAATAATAAAGAAAATGGTGACTATGCATTCCCATGTTTTAAAATTGCAAAAACATTAAAAAAATCACCTCAAATAATAGCAAATGACATAAAAGAAAAAATACAAATTGATAATAATGTAATAGAAAAGATTGAAGTAGTAGGTGGATATTTAAATTTTTTTGTAAATAAAAAAACATTAATAAAAGAAGTATTAGAAGAAATTGAATTAAAAAAAGAAAATTATGGTTCATCAGAAGAAGGAAAAGGAAAAACAGTTATAGTAGAATACTCATCTCCAAACATTGCAAAAGAATTCCATATAGGACATTTAAGAACAACAGTAATTGGTGCAGCATTATATAATATCTATAAATTCCGTGGATATAACACAATAGGAATAAACCATTTAGGAGATTATGGAACGCAATTTGGAAAAATGATAGAAGGATATAAAAGATGGGGAAATGAATATAATCTTGACGAAAATCCAATAGAAGAATTAACTAAATTATATATTAGAATAAATGACTTATGCAAACAAGATGAAAAAGTTTTAGAAGAATGCAGAGAAAATTTTAAAAAGCTAGAAAATGGTGATGAGTATTGTGTAAAATTATGGGAAAAGTTTAAAAGTTTAAGCCTAAAAGAATTTGATAAAACATATGACATGTTAGGAGTAAAGTTTGATTCATTAAAAGGAGAAGCATTTTATGCAGATAAAACTGGAGAAGTAATAGATATCCTAGAAAAAAACGGAAAATTAGTAGAATCAGAAGGAGCAAAAATTGTTGACTTATCAGACAAAGGAATGCCACCTTGCATAATATGTAAATCAAATGGATCTTCAATATATGCAACAAGAGACTTAGCTGCAATTTTATACAGAGCAAGAACATATGACTTTGATAAATGTATATATGTAGTAGCATATGAACAAAATTTACATTTTAAACAAATATTTGAAGTTGCAAAATATTTAAGTTTAGATAAAAAATATACAGATGGATTAACTCATGTTGCATATGGTATGACAAGAGTTGCATCAGGAAGAATGTCTACAAGAGAAGGAAATGTAATAAAAGTAAATGATTTATTAGCTGAATCCATAAAAAGAGTACTAGATGTAATAAATGAAAAAAATCCTGAAATGGAAGAAAAGCAAGAAAATGCTAAAAAAATTGGCATAGGAGCAGTAATTTTTAATAATTTATGTACTACGATTATAAAAGATCAAATTTTTGACTGGAATTTAGTACTAAATTTTAATGGAGAAACAGGACCATATATACAATATATATATGTAAGAACTAAAAGTGTATTAGAAAAGGTAGAAGAGATTCCAAATCTAAAAGATTTAGATTTTAATCTATTAAATGATGAAGCAAGTTTAAATGTTATAAAAAATCTTTATAATTTAAGCGAAATTTTACAATCAGTAGTGCAGAAAAATGAACCATCATTACTTGCAAGATATTTAATAGAGCTTGCTCAAAGTTATAGTAATTTCTATAATGAAAATAAGATAATATGTGAAGATAAAAAACTCCAAGATGCACGTGTTTTCTTAACATATGTAACAGGAATTGTAATAAAAGCAGGTTCAAAATTACTAGGAATAGAAATGCCAGACAAAATGTAATAACAAAGATAAATTAAAAAATAGAATGTAAACTTTAGCATTATACATTCTATTTTTTAAATTTATTCTATTTTTCGTGCAACAACAGCAAATCGGCCATCTTTAACATAATATGAACAAGTAGAAAGAGTAAGAAGCTGATCTCCATATATTGCTGTTTTTCCAGTTTCATACAAAGACGCATTTTTTGTATTTTGAACAAATTCATTATATTCACTTTCATTGTTTGCATTTATAAAGTAATAATATCTAAAAACATTTTTTTCTTTTTTATAATAAACTCTTGATTTAAAAGCAGAAATTATTTCATATTCAGAATCATCATTTACTGTTGTAAAACGAATTTTAGGATGTTTTAAATAATAATTTTTATTTTCATAATTTAATAAAGGTTGAAACATTGTTCCATTTCCTAAATTGTGGCCATATATTAACAAATTACTACTTGTAATACTAAAATCATAATCTTTTGACAAAAAAATGGAACCATTTTTAGATTTTTCCCTTTTATAATTATGTGTCATATAATATTCATTATCTGTGCCTTGTAATACAGGATAATTTATAGTAGTATCAGGTATTTCAAGCCAACCAACAATATCTGGATTTTCTTTTTTTAAACTTTCTACTTGGCTCATTCTTTCTGTTTTTACATTTTGTTCTGTAAAAATTTTTGTATTATTTTCTAATAATTGATCTGATACAATATTCTCATTAGTTGTATTTAAATTATCTGAACTAGTGGTATTTAAATTTTCAGTATTAGTTAAATTTGAATTTTCAGAAATATTATTATAATTTTGTGTATCTACAGCAATAAAATTTAATAAATTTGACTCTTCAATAGCTTCTTTTCTTAATAAGAAAAAATTAAAAATATATATTATTGATATAATGATAAATAAAGATAATATAATATATATAAATTTATACAATAACTTTCTATTTTTCATAGACAATCTTTTCATAGAATTTTCACATTAAAAGGATAGACTAAAATGTGCCTATCCTTTTATATCCTTTTTCTTAGTATAAATAAAAGCTATTGTTGATAAAATAATTACTAATAAAGAAATTCCCATATAATTTTGAATACCTGTTTTTGGTGTTTCATCTTTTTCAGGTTCTGCAGGTATTTCAGGGGCTGGTGTGACAGTTGGTATTTCAGAAATTTTTGCATATATTGTTGTATCAGAATTTAAAGGATTATTAAAATCAAATTCATTTGAATATTGAGCATCTATATAGAATCCGTCTAATTGGTAGTTTTCTGGTATGTTGATGTGTGATTTTAAGAAATCTTGAGTAATTGTTTTACCAGAGTCTACTGCTATTTTATTTGTTTCACCATTTGAAATAAGAGTTACTATTACTTTTTTTACATCTGTATTTGCAGTTGCTTTATCAGGTATAGTTGATTCAGCAATAATATTGTCATTTGCATCTGTTAAAGCTACTGTATTTCCGGCTATAACTACTTTATTTGTTGTAGTAGAACTATTTGTTATAGTAAATTCTGTAAGGTAACCATTTTCTGCGATACGTACAACATTTTCAGTTGTATCAGATACTAATACACCATTCATTACTAAACTTGGATTATGAGTTGCAGCTGAACCTTTATCTATTTCAATACCATTGTTAGAATTAGTACCATTATATCCTAAATGTAAATTTACTACCTCAACACTACCACCATTTGCAAGAACACCACCATATTTAAATCCTGTTATTGAAACATCATCTAATATTACAGTTGCACCATCATATGATTGCACACCATATTTTGGACCATTTTGTAAGTTTATATTTTTAAGTGTAAGTTTTGCACTAGAAGCTTGAGCAGTAAACATTGTTTGGTTTCCTGATGTTGATGTCCAATCACTAGATCCTGTTACTGTATAACCATTACCCATAATAGTAAGTTCTTTGGCTATAACTATTGGTTTAGTTACAGTTATATTATTTTCTAGAGTAATTATATCTCCTACATTAGCTCTTGAAACTGCATCATTTAAACTTTCTTCATCTTTTACAGATATTGTTGCGGCATTACTGAAAGTTGGTACTATAAATAACATAGTAACTATTGCGATTAAAAATATTAAAAATTTATTTGTTTTTTTCATTCTTTCACCTCCTTATTCAAAAATTATTTTCTCCAAATTCTTTTATTTTATTACAAATTTTTTAATAAAAATTTTAAAAAATGAAAAATAAGTCTTATTTTGCAAATTTATTTTTAAAATTGAATTAAAAAAATTCAAATTATTATAAAAAATAGACGGAAATTAATTTTTATGTTATATTAATATAAGTAACTAATTTTTGTTAATAATCTTAATTGATGTGACTTTTTAAAGAAAAAAATTTAATTAAATAATAATTATAAGGAGGCTAGTGTGAAAAATAAAAAGTTAAAAAAGAGCATGATTAATAACAGTAGCGATTAAAATTTTTAAAAACAGGCTACTGTTTGAAAATAAATATATAATTAAATATTTTAATGAGGTTTAAATTGCATAAATAACATCATCTTTGGTGATAGTAAATCCTTGTTTTTGTAATAAGAAAATTGCATTATCAATATATTTTTGTTTATGATTTTCTAAAACTTCTTCTGGTATATCAGAATAGTTAAAATCACAAGGATTGAAATCTTCGTCTTTTAGAAGCATATGGTAAACGCAAGTAAGCATCATACGAGCAATAGCTACAATAGCTCGTTTATGTCCACGACGTTTCTTGATTCTGTCATATTTAACTTTAAAATATGTATTGTTTTTATTTTTGATTGCATTGTTAGCACATTCAACAAGAAGTGGTTTAAGATAAACACCAGCTCTACTGATATGTACAGATTTCTTTTTACCAGCACTTTCATTATTTTGAGGAGTAAGACCAGCCCAAGAGCAAAGGTGCTTAGCTGATTTAAAGGCAGTCATATCAACACCAATTTCAGCAATAGTGTAAATTGCAGAATCTTTTCTAAAACCAGGGCAAGTACAAATGTGATTAATTTGTTTTTCGTAAGGTTTAGCAAGTTCATATAATTTATCTTGAATTGATTGAATATGCTCATCTAAATTATCTTGATGTTTTTTGCACACATCAATTTTAGTAGATTGTTCGCTAGAAATAGAGTATCCAACAATAGATTTAATAACATCATCAGATTTCTTTTTAGCAGATTTTTGTAATAAAGATTTACAATATTCTGGGTCAAAAGTTTCACAAGTTGTGATATAATTAATAATAGATGTGGCAGACTTTCCTGTCATATCTGTAAGAACAGAAGCTAGTTGGATGTTAGAAACGGTTAAGCAATTTTGTAAACGGTTTCTTTCAGAGCTACGATTGTTTACTAACTTGAAGCGATAGCGGAACAATTCACGTAGCATTCTAATTGGTTTAGGTGGAATATAGCTTCCAGGAACTAAATCATGTTTGAATAAGTCAGCAATCCAAATAGAGTCTTTCTTATCAGTTTTTTTACCACGGATGGCCTTGACGTATTTAGGATTGGCGACAGTAACTTTAACATAATCTTCTAAAATGTTGTAAACAGGGATGTAATACTTACCAGTAGATTCCATACAAACATCTTTGCAGTTATGTTCAAGTAACCAGTCTTTAAATGCGACAAGGTCTTCTGTATATGTATCAAATCTTTTAGTAAGATAAGAAGTAATATTTTCATCATTTGTAGTTGCAATTGTTGCAATAATAAACCTCTTGTGGACATCGACTCCACAACAAATAGGATATACAATTTTTAACATTGGTATATACCTCCCATAAAAAAATTAAGAATATATAAACATTGACTGAATATCTAGCCACCAAACAGAGAATATGTTTAACAATGATTAGTGTTCAGGCTCTATCGCGCCACTTATTTGTGCTTGTAAAGATATTCGACACCTGTTAATATGCGGATTTTTATCCTAATGGATGAGATAATCTTCTACTCACCCCTCCGTGTTCTGTAGTTTATTTATATATTCTAGGAAGTATTATATCATGTTATGGAAATTAAATAAAGAAACAAAAATGTCGCTAATTTTTCATGGCACTTTGTGCCAAGCGAAGCGACGGAATGGAGGTTAATATGAGAGATTTAAAAACTGTAATAAATTTTACAATAAAAGATATGGTAAAAAGAAAATCATTTATAATATCAACATTAATAATATTAATTTTAATAGTTTTAGGTTTTAACATACCAAATATTATAAATTTATTTAGCAATGAAACTGAAAATGCAAATAATACAATACTAATAGTAGATAGTCAAAATATATTTGAAGGAACACTAGATTCAATAAACGAGTTAAACTTAGGCTATGAAGTGAAGGTGACAACAGAAAATTTAAGTTTAGATGATATTAAAAATCAAATTGAAGCCAAAGAAATAAATGAAGCAATGATAATAGAAAAGCCAGAAACAGGCAATATGAAAATAAGATATATAGTAAAAAATATGGCGACTGTAACAAGTGTTCCAGAAGATTTAGTAAATGCAATAAACCAAACATACAGTAACTTGCAAATTTCAAAATTAGGTTTAACAGAAGAACAAATTCAATCAATTACACCAAATTTCGAATTTAGTATGGAACAAACAGAAGAGCAAAAGGTAAGTGGAAATTTATTTGTTATGATGATGCTTTCAATAGTATTATTTTATGCAATATATTTTTGCGCATATCAGGTTTCAAGCTCAATTACAACAGAAAAAACATCAAAAATAATGGAAACACTTGTAACAAGTGCATCTCCAAAAACAATTGTACTTGGAAAAACTATAGGAATAGGAATTGTTGGACTTGTTCAAGTATGTGTTATAGTAGCAGCAAGCCTAATATCTGCAAAAATATTCTTAGAGCCAGGGTTACTTGAATCTGTACTAGATATGTCTAAAATAACACCAACTCTTGGAGTTATAACTATAATGTACTTCATCTTAGGATATTTTACATATGCACTATTATATGCACTTACAGGCTCAACAGTAAGCAAACCAGAAGACATCCAATCAGCAAATACACCGGTTGCAATACTTGCAGTAATAGGATTTTATCTATCATACTTTACAATGATGAACCCAACAAGTTCACTAAATGTATTTGCATCAATGTTTCCATTCTCATCACCATTTTGTATGCCATTTAGAATAATGATGGGGATAGCAAGTGTTACAGATGTTTTAATATCAATTGCAATATTGATTGTTACTATTTTAATAATAGCAAAAGTTGCAATAAAAATATATTCAAATGCTATTTTAAACTATGGAACAAAAATGACTTTTAAAGATATGGTTAAGATGTATAAAGATAAAAATAATTAAAAAAATCAATATTGGAACATTCTTTAGATTAATGCAAAAATGTGACTATAAGAAATTTAAAAATGTGAATATAGGAACTTTCAAAAAATCCATTTGGAGATAAAGTCCTCAAATGGATTTTTTGCGTTCAAAGTTCCTATTTCAGGTATACTTTTGGAATTTTACTTCAATTGATTCTAATTCTTCCTCTAAAATATTAATTTTTGTTAATATGTTAAGTGCTTGTTGTTTGTATAGAGCATAACTTGCTAAATATTTATTTCTCTTATTTATTAGCCCATTATAATCACATCTTAAAGCATTAACATAAAACTCACCTCCAGATTCAGCCCTTTTCAAAAGGATATTAATATGTGAAGTTAGTTCATCTGCACTTTGCTTAGAAAAATCAGAAATTTGGACAATTGAAGCGTAATTTTCTTTTAATTCGAATATCTTTTTTAATGTAATCTTTTTATACCGTTTTAAAAAAAGCATACGAATAGACATAAGCCTAAATCCCTCCTATAAAAAATATTTATTTTTAAAAATATATATTAAAATAATTAAAAAGTCAAATTTAATTGTCACAAAGATAGCAAATGGTTAACTGTGACCAGGTCATAATTGACCAAAAATCAAAAGACCTGTCCCAGAATGACCAAAAATGGTTAATAGGGACCTGTCCCAGATTGACCAAAATCAAACCAATATGATATAATGCCATTAAAGTTTATATTTAGAAGATAAGAATTATGGAAGAATTACTTTAGAAAAGTTAAAGTAGAAGGTAATTATCACTCAAAAAAGGTATTCTAATAGCATTAAAGAAGTAATAGTCATATCTAAAGAGAGTAATTTATAGGAGGAATTTAAATATGATATTATATAGTAATGAAGAAGGATTTATAAAACCTCAAGGCATTAAAAATCTTTCCGGGGTTCGTGATTCTAGTATTATATTACCACATATAGCTATTGGGGTCTTTTCAGAATACTTATTAAATGATATTGTGGAAAAATTCGAATGTAAAAAAGTTGGAGAATTAACAGAAAAACGTCCAGTATATATAACTAATTATAAGGATATAAAAATAACATTGTTTCAAGCAGGAATTAGTGGACCTTGGATAAGTAACGATATAGAGGAATTGAATGTTAATAATATTGACACATTTATTATATTTGGAAATTGTGGGGTTTTAGATAAAAGTATTGAAGATTGTTCAATTATAATCCCTAATAAAGCATATAGAGATGAAGGTACAAGTTATCATTATTTACCAGACTCAAAATATATTGAATTAGACAATAAATATATAGATTTATTTAAAACAATATTAAAAGAATATAGTTTTGAACATAAAGAAGGAGCAACATGGACAACTGATGCTTTTTATAGAGAAACTAAAGAAAAAATAGAAATGTATAAAAACGAAGGTGTGATTTGTGTAGAAATGGAGGGAGCTTCAATTGCTGCAGTCTGTAAATATAAAAAATTACACTATTTCACTTTCTATTATGCAGGAGATAATTTAGATTCTGCCAAATGGGAAGCAAGAAGCATAACTCAATTATCAAATTTTGATAAAAAAACCAAAGTGCCAATACTTGCTTTAGAATTGGCTTATAGAATAGAAAAATTATAATTTATAAAAGTATAAGGAGTATAAAGAATGAACTTTTATGATTTTTTAGAAAAAAATGCGAAAGCTGACGGAATCGAAAAATTTGTAGTAGGAGCTATCATAACTAATAAAAAAGGAGATATTTTTTTAGTTAAAAGAAAATCAAACGATTTTATGGGAGGAATATATGAAATACCTGGAGGAAAGATTGAAAAAGGAGAAAAAATTTTAAGTGCTTTACTGCGAGAAATAAAAGAAGAAACAAATTTAGATATAAACAAAGTTAATTCATATATAGACAAATTCGATTATTTATCACAAAATGGCAAAAAATGTAGGCAATTTAATTTTAAAATTGAAGTCACGGGTGGACCAATATTATTAACAGAACACGAAAACTATAAATGGTTGAGCTTAAATGATATAGAAACTGAAAATAATATATCACAAGAAATAAGAACAACACTATTAATATATAAATTTAATAAAGAACAGAGAAATGGTTAACCGTGACCTGGTCACAACTGACCAAAAATCAAAAGACCTGTCCCAAAATTTCTACCTTATTGGAGGTGGAAGATGAGAAAATATAAAGGCAAAAAGATATGCATTATATGTGAAGGATATGAAGATACTATTTCATTCAGGTATACTTTTGGGATTTTACTTCAATTGATTTTAACTCTTCTTCTAAAATATTAATATATGTGGAAATTTTTAAAATTAACCATTGAAAAAATAGAAGTAATCTGATAATATACTAACAAGGTTAAGATTATTAGAAAGGAGCGAAATGAACATTTTAGAAAATTTAGGCGAAAGCATAGAAAATTTCATAGAAAATACACAAATCTTAATTCAAAAAAGTGAAAATTTAAAACAAAGTAGCAATATAAATGAATCTGAAATAGAATTAGCAAAAAAATTAGATGCAATTGAAGAATATACTTTAGATAGATTCGAAGGAAACATAGCAGTTTTAGAAAACAGAAAAACTGGCGAAATAAAAAATATAGAAAAACAAAAACTTCCAGAAAATTTAGAAGAAGGAAGTGTTTTAAAATGTATCAATGGCAAATTCATTTTAGATGAAAGTAGGACTAAAGAAGTAGAAAAAAACATACAAGAAAAATTTAATAATTTATGGGAAAAATAATGCAAGAAAAATTGCAAAATAACAAAATAAATATGCTATTACAGTAAAAAAACTGTAATTAAAAACAATATTTATTGATTGCAGACATAGTTTGCCGTGTGCTATTATAGTCCAAAACTGGAATAAAAACAAAATTTTTAGGTTGCAAGCATAGTCTTACTATATGTAATCATTATGTAGAATATGGGGGAAAAAGAAAGTGCCAAAAAAAGGAAACAAAAGAATCAAAAGAAATCAAACAAACAAAACCAAAAAAATATGTAGTATAATTTTTGCAGTAATTATAATTTTAGCATTAGCAATTTTCGGAAGTAACTCTCGGGTTAGCAGAAGAAATCAGTAAAATTACAGGTATTAATATATTAACTCAAGAAAGTGTAGAATCTGAAAACAATGCTCAAAATACAGAAAACTCAAACCAAAAAGACACATCTAATTCAAATACACAAAACCAAGAAAATAACCCAGAAAATCTGACACCAGGAGAAAATTTAATTATTGATTTTATTGATGTTGGCCAAGCAGATAGCATATTAATTACAAACAAAAACGAATCCATGCTAATAGATGCAGGAAATAATGCAGATGGAGAAATGATTGTAAATTTTATTAAAGAAAAAGGAATAACAAAACTTAAATACGTAATAGGCACACATCCACACGAAGACCATATAGGCGGACTAGACGATGTTATAAATAATATAGATGTTGAAAATATATATCTGCCACAAATAACAACAAATACAAAAACATTTGAAGATGTATTAGATGCTATAGAAAATAAAAACTTAAAAATTTCTGAAGCCAAAAAAGGAGACTTCATTTACCTTGGAGATGCAAAATGTGAATTCATGCTAGACCCAATTTTAGAAAAAGATAATTTAAATTTATCATCTCTTGCCTGCCAAATAACATATGGAAATAAAAATTTCTTATTTATGGGAGATGCAGAAAAAGAAAATGAAGAAACAAGAAGCTGGCTCAAAGCTAACGTATTAAAAGTAGGTCATCACGGCTCTGCAACTAGCACATCACAAGAATTTTTAAATCAAATAAAACCTGAAATAGCAGTAATATCAGTTGGACAGGATAACTCATATGGGCACCCAGATGACGCTATCATAAAAAGGCTTAAAAATATAGGAGCAAAAATCTATCAAACTAAAGATTCAGGAACAATTGAAATAATATGTGATGGAAATCAAATTCAAATTAATACTGAAAAATAATATTAGGGATAACACTAAAAAACTAGAAAATAACACAAAAAAACAGGTTGACATTCTTATAAAATAAAAGTATAATATATATGTAATATATAAAAAAGGAGAAAAGATATGCTTGCAAAATATTGGAAGAAAATAGGTTTAATAATATTAATAATCGCTTGTGTTTTCAATGTTATGAGCAAATTAGTACACAAACTATCACTAAACGGAGAAATGCTATCTTCAGCACTATATGTTATGCAACATCAAGAAGAAAGTCAAGAAGAAAATCAAGGAGCAAGTCAAGTAGAAAACCAAGAATAAAAACAGCAAAAATCAAGCAAAATAAATTAAATAAAAAAATAAAGAAAAAAATAAAGAATATAACACTTGAAAAAAAATAAAAAATATGTTATGATAAAAAACAGTCAAGTTAAAAAAGAAAAAAAGAGGTGAAAAGAATGAAAGAAGGAATACATCCAAACTACAATGCTGAAACAACAATCACTTGTGCATGTGGTAATGTTTTAGAAGTAGGATCAACAAAAAAAGATATAAAAGTAGACGTATGTTCAAAATGTCATCCATTCTGGACTGGAAATTTAAGACAAGAAACAGCCGGAGGAAGAGCTGATAAATTCAAAAAGAAATATGGACTTGCATAGTCAAAAAATAAGTTACTCAGGGGAAAATATCCTTGGGTAATTTTTTGGTTAAATGGAATCAGTCTTATATTAATCAAAAAAAATTAAAAAAATGTATCTAATTATAAAAATTTGTGATATAATTTGACAAATAAAAAAGTTAAAATTAGGAGGAATATGATATGAAGTATAAGAGAATTCTTTTAAAACTAAGTGGAGGAGCATTAAGTGGGAAAAATAATGAAAATTTTGATAAAGAAAAATTAGAAGCTATTACAAATCAAATAATCGATGCTAAAAGTAAAGGAATAGAAATTGCTATTCTTGTTGGAGGAGGAAATATTTTTAGAGGTAGAACTGCAGAAGAATGGAATATTGAAAGAGTAGAAGCTGACAATATTGGAATGATGGCGACTATTATAAATAGTTTAATGCTAAGAGGAGCATTATCTTCTAAAATAAATGAAGATATAAGAGTAATGACTTCAATCTCAGTGCCATCTGTTGCTGAGCCTTATATAAGACTAAAAGCAAAAAAACATTTAGATAAAGGAAGAATTATAATTTTTGGAGGTGGATTAGGGCAACCATTTGTTACAACAGATTATCCAGCTGTTCAAAGAGCAATTGAAATAGATGCAGATATTGTTTTAATGGCCAAAAGTGGAACAAATGGAGTTTATACAGCAGATCCAAGAAAAAATCCAGATGCTAAAAGATATAAATATATAGACTATGATGATGTTATCAGTAATAATTTGCAAGTTGCAGATCAGTCTGCATTTGTTTTAGCGAGAGATTACAAAATGCCATTATATGTATTTGATTTTGATGAAAAAGATGCTATTAGCAAAATATGTAATGGAGAACTAATAGGGACATATATTGGAAAAGATCAAAAAACAGAGCTTTATTAATCTTGTATAAAATATGTTTAATTAATTGACATAATTTGTAAAAAATGATAAAATTAACTAGATTAAGGAGTAAATACTAATTTTTATATTACTTTATATTATTATAGGAGGTAAAGTATGAAAAATGATATTAGATTTTTAGTAACAAATGCTTGCAATTATGATTGCTATTTTTGCCATATGGAAGGAGTGAACAGTGTTACACGGAAACATAGATTGTTAATAGAAGATTATATTATATTATTTAAATTATATTCCAGTATGGAAAAATGGAACGGTGTAACTATATCTGGAGGAGAACCATTACTATTTCGTAATATTGATATATTATTAAAACGGCTCTTTGAAGAAAAAGCAAATATTACATTAGTCACAAATGGCTCTTTACTGCATTTACATTTGAAGTCAATGAAATATGTAAAAAGGGTTAATGTTTCAATTCATACAATGAATCAGGATATGTATAGTCAAATAGTAAATAGAGAAGCAGAAAAATTGAGTGTTGTAAAAGAAAATTTAAAACATATTAGAAATTTATACCCTGAACTTGAAATTCGTTTAAATGTTACTCCATGTAAAAATCAGAGTTGGGATAAAGAAGAACTAGTTAACTTAATTACTTTTGCAACAACAATAAATGCTTCAATAAAATGTACCGAATTATTTCCTAACAACCAGGAAGATTGTATAAGCGTTGAAACCTTAAAAGAAGAATTGCAGATGCTAGGTTTTACTTATATAAAAACAAATCAAAGAACAGAACTTTTTAAAAGAGAAAATACTCAAGTTTTTTTAACACAATGTACATGTGCAAAAGCAATCCTTCAAAATGATCCAATATTATATTGCAGAGCAAATCATGACTTATATGTTAATTACAATGCAACATTTCCTCTTTGCAGGTTAGGCAATGAAAATATTGATTTCTGGGAAGAGATAAAAGAAAGAAATTTAGATGTTTTAGAAATGAAAATGAAACTTGCAAAAAGACGAGTTTCAAGAGAAGTTTGTCAACAACATTTAAGATGTATTTACCTTTAAATCTAATAACATTCAAGCAAAGTAAATATTTACTTTGCTTGAACTAATATAAAATTTTTAATGGAGGATAAAAATGAAAACAAAAACACTTGTACCATTAGTCGGAATTCATTCAGCAGGAAAAACTACTATCAGACAGCAACTTGAAAAATTGAATTATATAACTGAAGAAGAATGTGCAGAAATATTAAGAGTTCAAAAAAAATTAAAAGCTGGTGCTAGTGCAGATATTTCTTTTGAATCTATAGTTAAACAAGCGGAACAACAAAGAGATAACGAAAGAATATGGAACACAAATATAATCTTTGTGGAAAGTTGGCATATATTAACATTAGCATATATGCTTACTAGAGGAATACATGAATGTCAATTGAATGAATATTTTAAATATGTTAGTATGCAGAACAATATTTATTCTATACATTGCATTTTTCTTAAATCTAGTCCATATAAAATTTTAGAACGTTCTAGAAAATTACATTCAGAAGAAGATATTAGTCAATATTATAATTTTTATGAAAAATTACAAATAAATATTAAATATGTTCTTGAAAAATTAAAGTTAGACTATAGAGAGTTTGATACTATGAAACCATTAGAAATTACAATGAAGGAAATTATAAATTACATAAAAACATTTTAATGTAATTTGTGTTAATTTGTAATCTTATTAAATTTTGAGCATAGTTTATTATTTAAACTATGCCAATTAATTTTATTTTAAGGAGTTTTAAATAAAAAATGACCCAAAAACAAATTATAGAATCAACAATATCATATATAAAAAATCTTACTTACAATGAATCCACTGGGCACGATTGGTGGCATATAAAAAGAGTATATAGCACTGCTCTATCAATAAATGAAATAGAACAAGCAGATAGTTTTATAATAGCAATGATAGCATTATTACATGATCTATATGACCATAAATTTTTTGATGGCAATACTGAAGAAAGTTTAAAACAAACTCTAAAAGATTTAAAAGTTTATGAAAGTATACCAGAAAATAGTATTAAAAATATAATATATAATACTGCAAATTTAGGTTTTAGTGCAAATTTTAATGAAAAAAAACAGTTGTCAAAAGAAGGAAAAATAGTTCAAGATGCAGATAGATTAGATGCAATCGGAGCAATAGGAATAGCAAGAACTTTTGCATATGGAGGAAAAAAGAATATACCAATTTTTAACGAAAAACTAGAAACAGTTGATGAAAAAACGTATAAAGAAAAAGGTTCCAATACAAGTATTAATCATTTTTATGATAAACTACTCAAAATAGAAGAATTAATGAATACAAATACAGGTAAAATTATAGCAAAGCAAAGAACTAAAGTATTAAAAGAATATTTAGAAGAATTTTATATAGAATGGTATGGCAAAGATTTAAAAATAGAACCAAACACTGTAACCAAAAAGCTATCTGAAAAAGAAAAAGACAGAGAAGAAATTTAGAAAAAAACAAATATTTCACCATGCCGTACAATGGAGGTTAATAAAATTGAACACACAAATAGATGTACAAAAACAAAAAGAATATATTGAAAAAATAAGAAAACTAAATCAAGGAAAAAATTTAAAATATAACATTTTCACAATGGGATGCCAGCTAAATGAAAATGACTCAGAAAAATTATCTGGAATGCTTGAACAAATGGGATATAGCAAAATAGAAGATATAAAACAAGCAGATCTTGCACTATTTAACACATGTTGTGTAAGAGAAAACGCAGAAGACAAACTATTTGGAAAATTAGGAGAACTTAAAAAAGTAAAAGAAGAAAAAGGAAGCATAATTGCAATAGGTGGTTGTATGATGCAAGAAAAACATATAACAGACAAAATAAAAGAAAGCTATCCTTTTGTTGATGTTATATTTGGAACACATACTTTATACAGATTTCCAGAAGATTTATATAAAGCGTTAATAGAAAAGAAAAAACAAGAAGACATAATAGATATAGAAGGGAAAATTTATGAAGATATCCCAATAAAAAGAGATAGTAAAATAAAAGCATCTGTAACAATTATGAATGGATGCAATAATTTCTGCACATATTGCATAGTTCCATATGTAAGAGGAAGAGAAAGAAGCAGAAACCCAAAAGATATTATAAAAGAAGTAAAAGAACTTGCAGAAAGCGGATATAAAGAAATAACACTACTTGGGCAAAATGTAAATTCATATTTAAGGGTAGAAAGAGAAAAAAACATTGAATTTGAAAAATATAAAGGAATAGATTCTTTTGCAAAACTATTAAAAGAAATAACTAAAATAGAAGGAATTGAAAGAATAAGATTTGTTTCACCACATCCAAAAGATTTTACAGATGATGTAATAGAAGCAATTAGTTCATCTCCAAAAATATGTAAATTAATACATTTGCCACTTCAATCAGGTAGCTCAAAAGTATTAAAAGAAATGAATAGAAAATACACAAAAGACCGATACCTAGAATTAGTAGAAAAAATGAAAAAGCAAATTCCAAATTTAACAATATCTACAGACATAATTGTAGGTTTCCCAGGCGAAACAGAAGAAGATTTTGAAGATACACTAGATGTGGTACGAAAAGTTAACTTTGAGCAAGTATATATGTTTATTTATTCAAGAAGAGTAGGAACGCCAGCAGACAAAATGGAAAATCAAATACCAGAAGAAATAAAGCATAAAAGATTTGACAGATTAAAAAAACTAGTAGAAAGCGGAATAGAAGCAAATAACCAAAAATATATAAATACAATTCAAAAAATTCTAGTAGAAGGTGAAAGTAAAACAAGCAAAGAAATGCTTACTGGAAGAACTGATAGTAATAAAGTTGTTATATTTGAGGGAGATAAAAATTTAATAGGTAAAATAATTGAAGTTAAAATAATTTCTGAACATATGTGGTATTTAAAAGGAGAAGTAAGTAAAACTTAAATTTTAATAAATAAAAGATGGGAAGTTAATTGGATATATAAAAATATAAAAATTAACAAATAATAGAATAAGTATAACTCAATAGGAAAAATTGAAATAACAATTGTACGAAGAATACGAAAAAATAAAAACAGAAAATACAAGTAGAAAATGAAGAAGAAAGATAATGAAAGGAATCATACTATGGAAGAAAATAAAAATTTTTCACCAATGATGCAAAGATATCTAGAAACAAAAGAAGAGTACAAAGACTGCATATTATTCTATAGACTAGGAGACTTTTACGAAATGTTTTTTGATGATGCAATAACTGCAGCAAGAGAATTAGAAATAACACTAACAGGCAAAGACTGTGGACAAGAAGAAAGAGCACCTATGGCAGGAGTTCCACACCATGCTGCAGAAATGTATATATCAAGATTAATTGCCAAAGGTTACAAAGTTGCAATATGTGAGCAATTAGAAGACCCCAAAACTGCAAAAGGCATTGTAAAAAGAGGAGTAATTAGAGTAGTAACACCAGGAACAATTGTAGAAAGTAATATGCTAGAAGAAAGAAAAAATAATTTTATAATGTCTATATATAAAGCAGGAATATATTTTGGAATAGGAGTATGTGACATCTCAACAGGAGAATTTTATTCAGCAGAAATTAAAGATAATAATAATTTTCCGCTTCTACTAGACGAAATCGCAAGATATACACCATCTGAACTTGTACTAAACTCTAATATTGCAAATTGCGAAGATGAAATGTCAAAAATTAAAGAAAGATTTACTTCATACATAACAAAATTCGAAGATAAATTTTTCTCATCAAACTTAGAAAACTTGAATCTAAGATTTAATATATTAGATACAGACGGAAAACAAGTAGAAAACATGCAAGAAAAAACTTTAGCAATCCCTGCAATAAATGCATTAATAGAGTATCTACAGCAAACACAAATGACAAACTTAGACCATATAAATAAAATAACATTATACAAAATATCAAAATACATGTCTTTAGATATAAATGCAAGAAGAAACCTAGAAATAACCGAAAAAATGAGAGACAAATCAAAAAAGGGAACACTTCTTTGGGTTCTAGACAAAACATCAACATCAATGGGAGCAAGACATTTAAGAAGGTGGCTAAGTGACCCTTTAATAGATACAAAAGAGATAAATTTAAGATTAAATGCAGTAAAAGAATTAAAAGACAATATAATCTTAAGAGGAGACATAATAGAAAATTTAAAAAAAGTATATGATATAGAACGTCTAGCTGGAAAAATGGCATATGGTAATGCAAATGCAAGAGATATGATAACACTAAAAAATTCACTTACTAAACTTCCAGAAGTAAAAAAGATTTTATCAGAATGCAAAGCAGAAATGCTTGTAAACTTGTATTCTGAATTAGACGAATTGCAAGATATTTATGAACTATTAGAAAAATCAATAGTAGAAGACCCTCCTATGACTGTAAAAGAAGGTGGAATAATAAAAATCGGATATGATGAAGAAATTGATAAATTAAAATTAGCAACAACAGAAGGAAAGAATTGGATAATAAACCTAGAAGCAGAAGAAAAAGAAAAAACAGGAATAAAAAATTTAAAAGTAGGATTCAATAAAGTATTTGGATATTTTATAGAAGTTACAAAATCAAATTTAGACCAAGTACCAGAAAGATATATAAGAAAGCAAACCTTAACGAATGCGGAAAGATACATAACAGAGGAGCTAAAAAATTTAGAAAACCAAATATTAGGTGCAGAAGAAAAAGCAGTTAATTTAGAATACAATGCATTTGTGCAAATAAGAGAAGAAATATCAAAAAATGTATTAAGACTACAAAAAACAGCAAATGTAATTTCGACACTAGATGTACTAACCTCATTTGCACAAGTTGCAGAAGATATGAATTATTGTATGCCACAAGTGGACAATTCTGGAATTATAGATATAAAGCAGGGAAGACACCCAGTAATTGAAAAAATGCTAGGTGAAGGAATGTTTGTTGAAAATGATACATATCTAGACAAAGAAGAAAACAGGTTATCAATTATAACAGGTCCAAATATGGCAGGAAAATCTACATATATGAGGCAAGTTGCTCTAATTACATTAATGGCACAAGTTGGAAGTTTTGTACCTGCAAAAGAAGCAAAAATCGGTGTTGTAGATAAGATTTTTACAAGAGTTGGAGCATCTGATGATTTAAGTATGGGACAAAGTACATTTATGGTTGAAATGATGGAAGTTGCAACAATTTTAAAAGAAGCAACAAGCAATAGTTTAGTTATTCTAGACGAAATAGGAAGAGGAACTTCAACATATGATGGACTATCAATTGCATGGGCTGTTGCAGAATATATAGCAGATAAATCAAAATGTGGTGCTAAAACTTTATTTGCAACACATTACCACGAACTAACAGAACTTGAAGAAAAAACAGAAGGTGTAAAAAACTATTCTATAGCTGTAAAAGAAAAAGGAGAAGATATAATTTTCTTAAGAAAAATTGTAAGAGGTGGCACTGATGAAAGTTATGGAATACATGTAGCTCGCTTAGCTGGAGTTCCAAAACAAGTAACAGAAAATGCAAATAAAATTTTAAGGTCTTTAGAGCGAAAAAATATTTTAACAGGTAAAAAAGAAGAAAAAGAAGATAAAAAGAAACTAGAAGGGCAATTTGATATGTATAATTATAAACTTGCAGAAATTGCTCATGAAATAGATAAAATTAATTTGAATGAATTAACTCCTATTGATGCTTTGAATACTTTGGTAAAAATGAAAGAAAAAATCTCATAAATGTATATATTATGAAATAATAAAACCTAAAAAATGAAATAATACACACAAAATTAATTCAAATATCATCACAAGCAATTAACATAATTTGACTTTCAAACTAAAATTTGGTAAAATATATATACACAAATCAAAGGAGGAATTTTAAAATGGAAAAACTAAAAAAATCAGAAAAAAATTGTATGCAGCGGATATTAACAGAAAATGATACTAATATCTTATGCGAACTGGATGAATTAAGTCTTTTAATCTATGATAAAGATTTTTCAAAGGAAAAAATCTCTATCGTAGCAAATTTCTTTGATGAAGAAGAATTAGAAAAATTATCTTCAGAAAAAGAATTATTAAGAGGTGAAATTTTACATTTCATTATAAACATACTTGAAAATGTAAAAGAAGAAATAAATCATCCAGAAAACAAATCATACTTGCAAATATATAAATTATATAAAATATACAATATGTTTATGCAAGGTTCGGATGATAAATTAAAAAAATCCGATAAATTATGTTTTTCCATGGAGTTGGAGAAATTTATTAAAAGCTCGCCCTATAATATTGAAAAATTAATTAAACTGGTGAGTTTAATAAAATGATTTCTTCAAAATAAGAACTTTGTAGTATAGAAGTTCTTATAGAAAATAGAGAATATTATAATACTTACATAGTATATAATATTCTCTAATTTTATATATAAACATTTTAAACATTGTAGGATAAAATCAAAAAACTAAATTTTAAAATAATATAATAACAAAAAAACCAAATAAGCATATTATTAAATAGGTGATATATATGAGTTTAGGTATAGCTTTAGCAGGAGGAGGAGTCAAAGGAGCTGCACATATTGGAGCATTAAAAGCATTAGAGGAAAAAAATATAAAAATAGATTACATAGGAGGAACATCATCAGGTAGTATTGTATCAACTTTATATGCAGCAGGTTTTACGCCAGACGAAATATATGAAATGGAAGGAAGCGATTTAACTATAAAAATAAAAAGTGAAAAAATAAGTTTGTTAGATATGACAAAAATTGATGAACTATACAAACTAGGCTATGAAACAATAAAGCAACAAATATGATAAAAAACAATCCTTTACAATAAATTTTAAGTATGTTAAACTTAATTTATTAAGAAAGGAATAATAATGTTATGAAAAAAATTAAAGAAAATATATATGAAATAGAAACCAAAGACATAAAACCCATATTTAAATTAAGAAAAAGTGATACAAATAAAGGAGATTATGGATATATAGGAATCCTAGGAGGATGCACAGAATATTCTGGAGCAATAAAACTTGCTAATATGAGTGCTGCAACTGTAAGAGCAGGTGCAGGGGTTGTAAGAATAATAATTCCAGACAAACAAATTAATTCAATTTCACCATATCTTTTAGAACAAACAATATTTCCTATTGAATCTACAAGTGATGGAAAAATGATTTATAATGAAAACTTAATTTCAAAATCATTAAACAAATTGAAAGCTTTAAGTATAGGAATGGGATGGGGAAGTGGAAAGGATAATCAAAAAATATTAAAATATGTTTTAGAAAATTATAATTTACCATTAGTAATTGATGCAGATGGATTAAATACTCTTTCACAAATGGATTTGGAAGTTTTAAATAAAACAAATTGTAAAGTAATATTAACACCTCATCTTAAAGAATTTGAAAGATTAAGCAAATATCCATTAGAAAAGATTAAACAAAATAAGATTGAACTTTCAATGGATTTTGCAAAAAAATATAATGTAATTTTATTACTAAAAGGAAATGTAACAATTGTAACAAATGGAAGCGATGTATATCTTATAAAAAGAGGCTGCCCGGGAATGGCAACAGCAGGAAGCGGAGATGTATTATCTGGAATATTAGTAGGAATATTGGGGTATAATGAACCTAATATGTTAACAATATCAGCAGGAACATACCTTGCAGGAGTTGCAGGAGAGCTAGCACAAGAAAAATACACAGATATAAGCATGAAAGCATCAGATACAATCCAATTTATACCTGAAGCTATAAAAAATATACGAAATGATTAAACTAAAAATTACTGAAGTATAATCTTATATGTTATAATTCATAATTGTTATAAATAAATTATATTTCAAAAGACCTTGTATAAAACAAGGCCTTTTTAGCATTTTAATATTACACTTAAACAGATTAACTAGAAACAAAAAAGAGTTCTTAAAGATTTAGCATCAACAATATATTTATTTGGAATATTATCATCTGCCTTCTTGAAAGATATTTTGTTAAGTCTTAAAAAATCCAAGTCGTCATGAAGTAGTATAAGGTTAATATAGTCTTCAGTTGTTGATTTTACCTTTGAATAAACATAATGTAATGATGGCATTTTTTGGCACTCCTCCTTTGTAAATATTAAAATGCATAAAAAATTTAATATGACGTAAATAAAATACCACAAATTAAATGCGAAATTTGTCGAAATTAGAATGAAGAAAAAATTTTTAAAATTATACATATTATCTTCACGGAACTTTTCTGCATATTAAATTTAATTTAAATAGCATCATTTTTCACCAAACTCTTGTTTTAATTTAAAATTTATAGTATAATCATACCGTAAAAAAACTAATTCATGGGAAGGGATATATATGAATGATAAAATAGTAATAAAAGGAGCAAAAGAACATAATTTAAAAAATATAAACATAGAAATACCAAGAGATAAACTAGTAGTAATTACTGGACTTTCAGGCTCTGGAAAGTCTTCACTTGCATTTGATACTTTATATGCTGAAGGACAGAGAAGATATGTAGAGAGTTTATCTTCATATGCAAGGCAATTTTTAGGGCTTATGGAAAAGCCTGCTGTTGAATCTATTGAGGGGTTATCACCAGCAATATCAATTGACCAAAAAACTACTTCTAAAAATCCAAGGTCAACAGTTGGAACTGTTACAGAAATATATGATTATATACGTCTTCTATATGCAAGAATTGGTGATCCATATTGCCCAAATTGTGGTAAAAAAATTGAAAAACAATCAATAGATCAAATAATAGATAATATAATGAGTCTAGAAGAAGGAACCAAAATCCAAATACTTGCACCAGTTGTAAGAGGAAGAAAAGGAGAGTTTTCTAAACAATTACAAGCATTTCAAAAAGAAGGCTTTGTAAGAGTTAGAATTGATGGCGAAAATTATGAATTATCAGATGATATAGTATTAGACAGAAAGAAAAAACATTTTGTAGAACTTATTGTAGATAGATTAGTTGTAAAACCAGATATAAGAAGTAGATTAACAGAATCTGTAGAAATTGCCCTAAAACATGCTGAAAATTTAGTATTGCTAGACATTCCAGGCAAAAAAGAAATTTTATATAGTTCAAACTATGCATGTCCTGACTGTGGTTTTAGTTTTCCAGAACTAACCCCAAGAATGTTTTCATTTAACAATCCATTTGGAGCATGTCCAACTTGCACAGGAATAGGTTTTTTAATGAAAATGGATGAAGACCTAATAATTCCAGACAAAAACAAAACATTATATGATGGAGTAAGAGCATTTGGTTCTAGTGTCATGAAAAGAGGAGACACCATGGCTAAAATGTATTTTGAAAGTATTGGAAGACATTATGGCGTAGACATTTCTGTTCCTATAAAGAAATTACCGCGAGACTTTTTAGATAAAATACTATATGGCACAGGAGATGAAAAAATAGATTTCGAATATGAATCTGCAGCAGGCATAAGGCATTTCACAGCCCCATTTGAAGGAGTAATTCCAACACTTGAAAGAAGACATAATGAAACAAAATCTCAAGGAATGAGAGATTTTTACGAAATGTATATGAGTGAATCAGAATGCCCAACTTGTAAAGGCGCAAGACTAAGAAAAGAAATATTATCAATAAAAATAGGCTCAAAAAATATAAATGAACTTACAGAAATGAATATAAAACAAATTAAAAAATTTTTAAATACATTAGAATTAAACAAAACTAAGAGACTAATTGCAGAAATGATTCTAAAAGAAATAGATAAAAGACTACAATTTTTAATAGATGTTGGACTTGAATATTTAACACTATCTAGAAGTGCAGGAACATTATCAGGAGGAGAAGCACAAAGAATTAGACTTGCAACACAAATTGGCTCTGGCCTAACAGGAGTATTATATATATTAGATGAACCAAGTATCGGACTACATCAAAGAGATAATGATAGACTTTTAGCAACACTAAAAAAACTAAGAGACTTAGGAAATACTTTAATTGTTGTAGAACATGATGAAGACACAATGTATGCTGCAGATCAAATAATAGACATAGGCCCTGGAGCAGGAGCACACGGTGGAAATGTAATGGCACAAGGAACTGCAGAAGAAATAAAAAAAGTAGAAAACTCTATAACAGGTCAATATTTAAGTGGAAGAAAGAAAATTAGTGTTCCAAATAAAAGAAGAAAAGCTGTAAAAAGCAAAGTTATAGAAGTTCAAGGTGCAACAGAAAATAATTTAAAAAATATAAGTGTAAAATTTCCATTAGGTGTATTCACATGTGTAACAGGTGTATCAGGTTCTGGAAAATCAACATTAGTAAATGAAGTTTTATATAAATCTATAGCAAAAGAATTAAATGGATCAAATGAAAAACCAGGAAAATGTAAAGGTGTAAAAGGACTAGAAAATATAGACAAAATAATAAATATAGATCAATCACCAATAGGAAGAACACCTAGGTCAAACCCAGCAACATATACAGGAGTATTTGACTTAATAAGAGATATATTTGCAGGAACAAATGAAGCAAAACTTCGTGGATATCAAAAAGGAAGATTTAGTTTTAACGTACCCGGTGGAAGATGTGAAAGTTGCAATGGAGATGGAGTTCACAAAATAGAAATGCACTTTTTACCAGATATATATGTACCTTGTGAAGTCTGCAAAGGAAAAAGATATAATCACGAAACTTTGGAAGTAAAATACAAAGGAAAGAACATTGCAGATGTATTAGATATGACTGTAGAAGAAGCATTAGAATTTTTTGATAAAATACCAAAAATAAAACAAAAAATACAAACTCTATATGATGTAGGTTTAGGTTATATAAAACTTGGGCAACCATCAACAACTTTATCTGGAGGAGAGGCACAAAGGGTAAAACTTGCAACAGAACTTTCAAAAAGGGCAACTGGAAAAACACTATATATATTAGATGAACCAACAACAGGGCTTCATATAGCAGATGTAGATAAATTAATTGGTATATTACAAAGATTAGTAGATGCAGGAAATACTATAATTGTAATAGAACATAATCTAGATTTAATAAAAACTTGTGACCATATAATAGACTTAGGACCAGAAGGTGGAGATGCAGGAGGAGAAGTAGTAGCTGTCGGAACTCCAGAGCAGATTTGTAAGAATGAAAGAAGTTATACTGGGAAGTTTTTGAAAAAATATCTTGAATCATAAAAAATTTTAGGAGAAAAGGTTTGGTCAGTTTATGACTGAGCCTTTTATCAAGTGTAATAGCTTATCTTATGTACATACTCAATTTGATAATAAAAATTTTCTCATTTCTACAAATGCATCCATTATATTTATACTTACCTTTACCGCAATTTCATTTTTTAGAAGTCCAGAAAGCATTGCAATACCTTGCTCCGTAAATACATATGGCAAATATTTTTTATGCTGACCACGTCCCTTTTTGTTTAAGGTCACAATTTGTGACCTTAAAAGTTGCAATTCTTCTTCTGTTAATTGAAAGCAAAATTTTTTTGGAAATCTTTATATATTCCTTTTGACAGCTTGATTTATCTTTTTAGTTTCATAATGATATAACATAGCCACATCACTATCTAACATAACTTGTTTTTCTCGTATTGTATATATCAAATTTTTAATATCTTCAACTTGATAATCAATGATATCAACTTTTGTATTAATTATTTTATTTTCAACATTTTCGTGCATAAATTCACATCCTTTTTAATTGCCACCATTATAAAACATTTGTTCTATAATGTCAATAAACTTTATATAAAATTCACAATTTTTCTTCGACATTTTTCGCAAAAACTATAGATAAAACAATATTACTTTGATATAATACAAATAATCTTTGAATATAAATTAAAAACAGAGATAAGTAAGGAGGTATTTAAATTGCAAGAAAATACGGAAAAAAATTGTTGCACAAAAAAAGTTATAGACTTTGTAAAAGGTCTTGAAAAAGTGTATAAACAAGAAAAAGACAACTTAATCTCAATGCTAGAAGAAATTCAAGAAAAGTATGGATATATACCTAAAGAAGCACAAATAGAACTTTCAGAATATCTAGGAATTCCAATGGCAGAAATTTATGGAGTAATAACATTTTACTCAAGATTTACTTTAGAGCCAAAAGGAAAACATACAATATCAGTATGTCTTGGAACAGCATGTTTTGTAAAAGGTTCTAAAAAAATAATGGATAGACTAACAGAAAGGTTAAAAATAGAACCAGGAAAAACAACAGATGATGGTCTATTTTCAATAGATGAAACAAGATGTGTTGGAGCATGTGGTCTAGCTCCTGTATTTACTGTAAATGGAGAAGTATATGGAAAAGCAACAGTTCAAAAACTTGACCAAGTACTAGATGAACTATTAAAGGAAGAAAATAAAAAGTAAAATATAAAATATTATTAATTTAAATAAAAGTTAATATGTTAAAAAACACTAATACCAATGTATAATATTAAAAAATTTAAGTAAAATCTAATAATTACAAATAATAAAAATTATGCAAAAGGTAATTAGAAGGGAGAAAATCTATGATAACATTGCAAGAACTTCATAAAATAAGAGAAGAAAAAAGAAAAGAACTTGATTTAAGGGTTAATACTAAAGTATGCACAAGAGAAAAGCACATTTTAGTATGTCATGGAACAGGTTGTACTTCTTCTAAATCTCCTCAAATTTTAGAAAATTTTAGAAAAATATTAAAAGAAAAAAATATTAATAATGTAAGAGTAATTATGACAGGTTGTTTTGGACTTTGTGCTAAAGGACCTATTGTAATAATAAGGCCAGAAGATACTTTTTATGCCATGGTTACACCAGAAGATTGTGAAGAAATAATTCAAACTCATATCATAGAAGGAAAAAGAGTAGAAAGACTACTTTGCAAAGATATAGATGGAAAAATAGTAAATAGTTTAGATGAACTTAATTTTTACAAAAAACAAAAAAGAATAGCACTAAAAAACTGTGGAGTAATAAACCCAGAAGATATAGATGAATACATAGCATTTAATGGCTATGAAGCACTAGAAAGAGTCTTAAGAGAATACACACAAGATGAAGTAATAGACATCATAAAAAAATCCGGACTTCGTGGTAGAGGAGGAGCAGGTTTTCCTACAGGCAAGAAATGGGAACTTACAAAACTTGCCGAAGGAAAACAAAAATATGTAGTATGTAATGCAGACGAAGGAGACCCAGGAGCATTTATGGACAGAAGCATACTAGAAGGAGATCCACACTCTGTATTAGAAGCAATGGCAATTGCAGGGTATGCAATTGGTGCAGATAAAGGATTTATATATGTAAGAGCAGAATATCCAATAGCAGTACATAGACTAAAAATTGCAATAGAACAAGCAAGAAACTATGGAATACTTGGAAAAAATATATTTGGAACAGGCTTTAACTTTGAAATAGAAATAAGACTTGGAGCAGGAGCATTTGTATGTGGAGAAGAAACAGCACTTCTTGAATCAATAGAAGGAAAAAGAGGTCAACCTAGAGTAAAACCACCCTATCCAGCACAAAGTGGTTTGTGGGGAAAACCAACATTAATAAATAATGTAGAAACATATGCAAATATAGCCCAAATAATACTAAAAGGAGCCGAATGGTATTCATCAATTGGAACAGAAACCTCAAAAGGAACAAAAGTATTTGCACTAGGAGGAAATGTAAATAATATAGGCTTAGTAGAAGTACCAATGGGAACAACACTAAGAGAAATAGTATATGACATAGGTGGAGGAATACCAAATGGGGGAGACTTCAAAGCAGCACAAACAGGAGGACCTTCAGGAGGATGTATACCAAAAGAACACCTAGACACACCAATAGACTATGAATCCCTAAAAGAAATAGGATCAATGATGGGTTCAGGTGGCTTAATTATAATGGATGACACAAAATGTATGGTATCACTTGCAAAATTCTACTTAGAATTTACAGTAAGTGAAAGTTGCGGAAAATGTACGCCATGCAGAATAGGAACAAAAAGAATGCTTGAAATACTAGAAAAACTATGTAACGGAGAAGGAGACGAATTTGACATATACAAACTAGAAAAATTAGCAGTAAACATACAAAAATCAAGCATATGTGGACTTGGTCAAAGTGCACCAAACCCAGTAATAAGCACACTAAAATACTTCAGAGAAGAATTTAGACAGCACGCAATACAAAAAGAATGTAAAGCACTTGAATGTAAAGCAATGTCAAAAATAACAATAGACCAAGACAAATGCAAAGGCTGTGGACTATGCCAAAAACACTGCCCAGTACAAGCAATAGAAGGAGAAGCAAGAGAAAAAAGAACAATAAATCAAGACAAATGTATAAAATGTGGAACATGCCTTACAAGCT
>CALXUX010000011.1 GCA_944391785.1 uncultured Clostridia bacterium | reverse complement strand
TTTAGGGGGAAATATAGGAACTCCACTTTTTACTAAATTAAACGAAATTAAGCCAGAAGATATTTTAGTACTAGAATTAAGTAGTTTCCAATTGATGGGGATGGAAGTTAGTCCTAATATTTCTGTTATTACTAATATAACACCAAATCATTTAAATATACATAAAGATTATGAAGAATATATTGATGCTAAGAAAAATATTTTTAAGTTTCAAAATGAAAACGATATACTTGTTTTAAATTATGATAATGAAATAACAAGAAATTGTGCAAAAGACGCAAAAGGAAAAGTTATATTTTTTAGTAGTAATGAAAAACTTGAAAATGGTTATATTGTAGAAAACAATGTCATAAAAAAATGTGAAGATAGAGTCAGAACACATTTATTAAATACAAATGAAATTATATTACGTGGAAAACACAATTACCAAAATATCGCAGCAGCAATTGCTGCAACTGAAAGCTTGGTAAATATTGATACAGCAATTGAAACTGCAAAAAATTTTAAACCAGTAGAACATAGAATAGAATTTGTACGAGAAATTAATAAAGTAAAATGGTATAATGATTCTGCAAGTTCTTCTCCAAGTAGAACTATTTCAGCTTTAAATGCTTTTGATGAAGATATAGTTTTAATCGCAGGAGGATATGATAAAAACTTAGATTATTCAGTTATTGCAAAACCAATACTTGAAAAAGTAAAAGTTTTAATTTTAATTGGTCAAACTTCTGGAAAGATTTTTGAAGCAGTTAAAAATGAATCTGATAAAGAAAATAAAAAAATAGATATATATATGTGTGAAGACTTAAATAAAAGTATAGATGTTGCATATAAAAATACAAAACCTGGGCAAGTAGTATTGTTTTCACCTGCCAGTGCAAGTTTTGATATGTTTAAAGATTTTGCAGATAGAGGAAAGAAGTTTAAAATAGCTGTAAATAGTATTTAATATCACAAAAATCGCCTTATAGTCATATTATACAAAAGATAAGGAGGGTTTTTATGTTTAATGAATCATATGAAGAATACATAAGAAGTATATTAGGATACCCAAATAATTCTCAAAACATACCTATAAATGATACTTATAATACTAATTCAGCATATAGACAAAATTCTATAAACACATACAATACAGGTCCAGTATATAGTCAAAATTATAACAATACTTACATGCAAAATAATGAACTAGAAAATTGTTATCCAGAAATTTATAATATTGTATATCCAATGGTAAAAAAAGTTTGCAAAAATGCTGAAAATGCCCAAGTAGATAGGCAAATGTTAGAAAATATGACAGATGAAATTTATATGGCAATTGAAGGAAATACTGAAATAAAGCTTAATATTAATCTTAATAATGAAGTTTCAGGAAATAGAGAAACTTTAGCATCTTCAAATGCTAAACTTAATGAACAAATGCCAAAAAGAGAGATTGAGTCTAAAAGAGTAGCAAATGTAGAAAGAAGTAGTATTGAAAGAAGTAATATTGAAATTAAAAAGGGACAAAATGAAGAAAATAGAAATTTTGTAACTAGCAAAGTAAAAAGTGAGGAAAATAGTTTAAAAGAAAATCGCAATATAAAAGAAAATAGGGAAGATAGGCAAGTAAGAAATACTGGAATAAGAGATTTAATTAAAATCTTAATTCTAAGAGAGTTACTAGGAAGGCCAAGGTTTCCAAATAGACCACATTTCCCTGGAAGAAGACCACCTTTTGACATGCAAAGACCGGGATTTAATCCTGGATTTGGACCTGGTTTCAATCCTGGGCAAAATAACGACTTTCGGTAGACCAAATAGACCAATTATGCCAAGGTATGAGCTAGATAGTTTGTATGAAGAATAAAATTTGAGAAGTAAAAAAGTTTCTCCATCTTTTGTGCTAAAATTCTAAAGATAATTCACAGCCTATAATAAACCGCCCACAAGTTGTAATCTTATAAAATTTATTCCATTCCTCGGCTCAATACGTGATTTAGCCCTTCTAAATATAAAACAAACGAGCCTCTCGCGACTATTACGCGCTTCCTCATTTATTTTATATTAAGAAGGGCTACAATCACTCCAATCGCATTCGTCATTACATAAATTTTATAAGATTACAACTTGTGGGCTTCTCTACTATTTATAATTAAAAATAGTAAAATGGCACAAAAGATGGAGAAACTTTTATCGGAAAAATTTACCATTATTTCAAATAAATTTTCGTATATTATATTTTAAATTGCAAAAAATATAAATATGAAATTTTGAAAGGTGGTATCAAGTATGAAAGTAAAAGATTGTATGTGCAATGAGGTTTGCTGTGTAAAACCAGAAACTAAAATAAGTGAGGTTGCTAAAATAATGGGGGAAAACCATATAGGATGTATTCCTGTTTGTGATAATAATAACTCATTATGTGGTATTGTTACAGATAGAGACATTATTTTAAGATGTGTTGCTTGTAAAAAGGATGTAAATTCAAGTCCAGTTAGTGATATTATGAGCACTAATGTTCAGTATTGTGCTGAAAATGATACAATTAATAAAGCACAAGATATTATGTCGCAAAATAAAGTTAGAAGACTTCCTGTTTGTGACGAGCAAAATAATATAGTTGGAATTTTAACTATAGGAGACCTTGCTCAAAATGATATTAAAGTAGGTAAAGAAAATGTGTGCAATACAATAAGTAATATATGTAATTCTCATACTCAGAATGCTGAATAAAAAGATGGATATTTTCCATCTTTTTTACATATAATAAAAAGGGTAGGAGAATATAATGATAATTGATATGTCTTATTGGACAAGAGTAGGGAAAAGAATAATATATGTAATACTTATATTACTAGGGTTATTTTTTAGCTTTAAGCTTTCTGTATTTTATATGCCTTTTTTAATTGCATTTATAATATCTTTAATTATGGAACCTGCTATTAAATTCTTAATGAAGAAGATGAAAATAACAAGGAGATTAAGTTCAATTATTATATTTATAATTGTTTCTTTAATAATACTTGGAACATTAACTTGGGGAATAATTACACTTGTTTCTGAAGCATCTGGCTTGCTTGATGATTTGAATTTTTATGTTGATAAAATATATGGATTATTTCAAGATTTTACAAATAACTTTCAGTTTGACAAAATACATCTTCCAGAAGAAGTAAAGGGAATATTAGAAAATAGTACAGGTAGCATAATTGATACAGTTTCAAATTGGATAAGAAATTTTTTAAATGGATTGATTGATGTTGTAACTTCAATTCCTAATATTGCAATTTATTTTGCTATAACTGTTATGGCACTGTATTTTATGTGTGTAGATAAAATATATATTTTAGACCAAATAGAACATCATCTTCCTAGAGTATGGGTAATGAAACTTGGAAGACATATGAGAGAACTAATTAAAGTACTTGGTAATTATTTAAAGGCAGAGGCTACACTTGTTTTGGTTTCTTTTATTATAACTGTGATTGGTTTATATATTTTGAATTTTGCAGGGTTTAATATAGAGTTTCCTTTATTAATAGCTTTAGGAATAGGTTTTGTAGATGCTCTTCCAATTTTGGGGTCAGGTACAGTTATGGTTCCTTGGGCTATCATTTGTGCTTTAAATGGAGATTTAAATTTAGGTATAGCAATAATAGTTTTATTTATTATTATCTCTGTAGTAAGGCAATTTTTAGAACCAAGACTTGTAAGTAAAAATATTGGTATACATCCAATTTTTACTTTAATTGCGATGTATACTGGATTTAAAATAATTGGGGTACTAGGCTTGCTAGTTGGTCCTATAGTTTTGATAATTTTTAAAAACATTTTTGCAAGTTTGATAGATCAAGGAGTAATGAAAACAATTTTTGATAAAAATTGAAAATTTATGTTAATTGTGTTATAATATATAAAAATTATTTTAGGAGGTTGATACCATGTTATATGATATCGAAGTGCGGATAAATAAAGAGTATTTTTCAAATGGCATAATTTCTATTGATAAAAATCATAATACTTTTGAAGGTTACTTAACAAATGACCATATAAAAGGAGAGTATAAGGAAGGCATAATTAATATCACAATTCTAAGAAGAAAATTAGATATTTACACCCAAAAAACAGCGGTATTATATTTTAGCAGTTTGATGGAGGATTTTGTATTACCTCAAAAATATACTTTATACAATATTATAGATAATAAGAGATTAGAAATAATGTTTATCCGTAAAGAAAATTGTATAACAAAAGAAGAGTTTAATAGTAATTTAAAAGAAGTTTCTAACTTTTTCAAATGCTAAAATTTTTATAGGGGTCAAAATAAGCTAGATTTTATTTTGACCCCTATAACTTTTTAATTATTCCCATTCAATAGTTGCAGGTGGTTTAGATGTAATATCATAAACTACTCTATTTACAAATTTAACTTCATTAACAATTCTAGAAGAAACTTTTTCTAAAACCTCATATGGGATTTTACTCCAAACTCCAGTCATAAAATCAGTTGTTTCTACAGCTCTTAGGGCAATAGTATAATCATAAGTTCTTTCATCTCCCATAACTCCAACAGATTTTAAATTTGTTAAAACAGCAAAATATTGGTTTATTGATTTATGAAGACCTGCTTTAAATATTTCTTCTCTAAAAATACTATCAGCATCTCTTAAGATATTTAATTTATCCTCTGTAATATCCCCAATTATTCTTATTGCAAGTCCAGGACCTGGGAATGGTTGCCTATATACTAAGTTTTCTGGAATTTCTAATTCTAGACCAGTTTTTCTTACCTCATCTTTAAATAAATTTCTTAATGGTTCTACAATTTCTTTAAAATCTACATAGTCAGGAAGTCCTCCAACATTGTGATGGCTTTTTATAACAGAGCTTTTACCCAGTCCGCTTTCAATTACATCAGGGTAAATTGTTCCTTGGACTAGAAAATCGACTGTTCCAATTTTTTTAGCTTCTTCTTCAAATACTCTTATAAATTCTTCGCCAATTATTTTTCTTTTTTTCTCAGGATCTGTAACTCCAGAAAGTTTGCTTAAGAATCTATTTTTTGCATTTACTCTTATTAGGTTTATATCAAATTGATTTTTATAATTTTGCTCAACTTCGTCACCTTCATTTTTACGAAGTAAACCATGGTCTACAAATATACAAGTTAAATTTTTGCCTATTGCTTTACTTAATAAAACTGCAGCAACTGATGAGTCAACTCCACCAGATAATGCACATAAGGCTTTTTTGTTTCCTATTTTTTCTTTTAAAGTTTTTATACTATCTTCTACAAATGAAGAAATTTGCCAATCTCCAGAACATTTGCAAATATTGTATAGGAAATTATGTATTACTTTAGTTCCATTTTCTGATAAATTTACTTCTGGGTGGAATTGTATTCCATAAAGCCTTTTTTTAGTATTTTCCATTGCAGCATTTGGGCAATGAAGAGTTTTTCCTATTGTTTTAAAACCATCTGGAACTTTTGAAACAAAATCAGTATGACTCATTAAAAAATTATTTTTGTTTTCGAAACCTTGAAATAGGGAAGAAGTATTTTCAATTTCTACTTGTGTTGAGCCATATTCTCGCGTTTGTGCTTTTTGCACTGTTCCTCCTAAAACATGTGTCATAAGTTGCATACCATAGCAGATTCCAAGAATAGGTATTCCTAATTCAAAAATTCCATCAGCACATTTAGGAGAATCTTCTCCATAAACACTTGCAGGTCCTCCTGTAAATATAATTCCTTTTGGATTTTTTTCTTTAATTTTTTCAAGAGAAATGTCAAATGGTACAACTTCTGAATATACATTACATTCTCTTACTCTTCTTGCGATTAATTGATTGTATTGTCCTCCAAAATCTAAAATTAAAATTAGTTCATTATTTTTCACGTATCTAACCTCCATTTATAAATATAAGTAGATTTTAACATATAATTGACAAAATGTAAAATTTTTATTATATTATCTGTAGAAGATGATAAAATAGTAACAAGGAGGAATATATATATATGGCAGGATATGTTATTCACATTGCTGTTGCACAAGAATTTTTAAGAAAAAATAAAGAAAATTATAATGAAGAATTTATAAGAGGATCAATACTTCCTGATTTAACTAATGATAAAAGTAAAACTCATTATGGAAAATCACCTGCATATACAAACTTAAAGAAATTTTTATTAGAAAATGAATTATCAAATAATTTAAATAGAGGAAAATTTATTCACTTAATTACTGATTATCTTTTTTATAACTATTACTTAGATAAATTTTCTAAGGAATATATATATGATGATTATGATAAATCAAATAAAAAGTTACTAGAAAAATATAATATAAAAATATTAGAAGAAGTAAAAAATTCCGTTTTTTATAAAACAGGAGAAATGAAAATTTTAACATATCCATTAATATATAGATTAATAGACGAAATATCTGATTTAAATCTGGAACAAGTAAAAGAAGAAATAATGCAAGATAATAAAAAATGGAATTATTATAAAAAAATTATCTAAGCTACATAAGTAAAGCTCACGAGGACATGAATGGATGATAGACGAAAATTTTTCATATAGCCAAGTTTATCCTAATATTTATGAAGAATTAGAACAAGGTGATTCAAGATAATAAAAATTAAGCCATAAGTAAGTATATTTAAAATAATTCTTTTAAATATATTTAATGGCTTTTTTTGGTAGTTAGCATAAAATGAATTCAGGAAAATAAAAAATAAGAAACATTTTGGAGGGATATATAGCCAAAAAAGATAAATAAAATTTGAAACAAACACACCTAGTATTCTAATTGACTTTAAGATAAAAAAATGTTAATATAGATTATATAAGTAAATTAGAAAGGGGATAATTATATGACAAATATAATCGTTACGAGCAAAAACCGGAAGAAAATAGAATCAGTAAAGAAAGCTTTTGAAAATTATTACCCTAACATTATTGTTGTTGGAACTAAAAGTGAATCCGATGTTTCTACTCAACCTGTAAATCAAGAAGTCTTTTTAGGAGCCAAAAATAGAATTAATAATTTGAAACAGTCACAAAATCTCTCAAATTATAATTTTATTGTTTCGTGTGAAGGTGGAATAATAAATCAATTTGGAATATGGTTTAATGTCCAAGTTGTTTTAATAGAAGATTTAATATCAGGTAAAAAAGGATCAGGTATAAGTGCTGGAACTCCTATACCAGACAGATATATTAATGAAATAATACAAAATAGTTTTGCAAAAATATCTGATAAAATTTTTGATGGAAAAGGAGGAATAGGTACACTTACTAGAAATATATTTTCTAGAGAATACTTAATATTTGAAGCAACAATAATGGCAATAACCCAAATCATAAATATAGATTGGGAAGAAAAGAATATCAAGTGGTAAAAAACCACTTGATAAAATTTTAATAAGGAAGGATAAAAGTATGAATTTTGAACAAGAACTAAAAAACTTTAAAAAATTTAAAGAAAATTATTTGTTTAAACAAAAAGAAATCGAAATAATTGAAGGAATTGCATATTGTGAAGGAATTGCGTTAATCGATGAAGAAGGAAAAGAATTGGGAGATAGTGAAAAATGGATTAATGTAGGATATAAACTTAAAGGACCTTATGCTAAAATATATTCAAATCTTTTTCCATATAAATTTATTTTTAGAGGAAAAGAACTTCACTGTATAGAAAATTTCTTTCAAGGAATAAAATTTAAAGATAAAGAGTTACAAGATATAGTTTTATCTTATTCAGGTTTAAATTCAAACTACATTAAAGCAGCAACTAATTACGATTGGAAAAAAACAGGAATAGTCTATTGGCAAGGCCAAAAAATAAATAGATTTAGTAAAGAATATGATGATATTGTTGATGAGTTATATATATCAGCAATACAAAATCCTTTATATAGAAATGCATTAAAAATATGTAATAAAGATATTATTCATGTTATGGGCGAAACTGAAAAAGAAAAAACAACATTTACAAGATATGAGTTTGAAAAAGAATTAAATTGTCTAAAAGATTTTTTAAAGGAAGAGTAATATATGAATGAAATATTAAAATTAAAAGACTTTGATATATTAGGTATTATCAAATTAAAAGATGTTCAAGGAATAGAAAAATATGTAACTAAATTGAATCAAGAACATAACTCTGGAGAAGAATTATATCTTTCAAGATCTAAAGAATATTATAATGTTAAAACTTTAGCAGAACTTTCAAGTGAAAGAGAAGAATTAAAAAGTTTACTAACAAGAAATTTTAGTAAAAGGAACTTTGTTATTTTAGAAAATATGCTTAATTGTTCTGCTCGATCTTATTTTAAAAATTTTGAAGAATATGTTTTAAGTAGCCAAGATGAGGATTTCAAAGCTCAAATGGAACTATCAAGAAGATGTATGGAAGAAGATACAAGAAATATATTGTGTATATTATCTCAAAAAGGTATTATCAATGTAGACTCTAAATTAAAATTACCTATGTCCAGTTATAACAGCCCCAAAAGAGCAATCGAAATGGATAATAAAGCAATTTTATATATTTTTTGTAAGTGCTTAAATTTAAACGATATTTCTAACATAGAACAAACAGAAATATTAACTCCTGGATATGGTTCAATCTATATAGGTCCTTTTTTAAAAACTTTATATGGCGTAGGTTATACAAATATATTTAAAAGTAAATATATAAAAGAGTCTTCCGAAAATCTTGAGCAAGAAAGTATTAAAAAATTAGTATCAGATAAAAGGATATTTGAAGAAAAAAAGAAAATAATTTTATTAGACGACAATATAGGAACAGGAGACACAATGCAAGAATTGAAAGATAAGTTATTAGAAGCAGGTATTAATGATATTTTATCTGGTGCAATACAATATAATTGGAGAAATTATTACAAAATTAGTATAGGAGAAAAACAAGGTATAAATAGATTTGATATAAGCAAATTTAATTTTATAACACCTATAAATTACGCAGGTCATAAACTATATTCACATGCAATTGATTTATTACATTCATCAGGACTAGAATATGAAAGATATTTAAAATCTAAATCATATAATCAAGAAATGTGTCCAGATATAGAAGGTGCTATATTAAGAGGGATAATAAGTGCAAAAAAAGCAGATTTAAGTCTTTGCCGAGCTGCAGACAGTATTAAAAATATTGACAAAAAAGAATTATTACCAAAATATAAAAATAAAACCGAAAAAATGAACGATTCTTCAATAAAAATTACAAATACTATAATAAATGAACTAAAAGATATGCTTTTAAAAGAGGCTATTATTGATATAAAAGAAAAATAGCATATGTTTTTCTTCAATAAAAAATTTACTATTTTTCTTTTACTTGCAATAATTGACAAGAAATCTATAAAGCTTTATAATATATTTAAGAGAATAATTTGTAGAGGTGAATTATGAGGAAAAAAATATGTATTTTATTTGTTGTAATAATGTTGATATTTTCATTATTTAATATAACACCTGTTAAAGCAGCAGAAAGACCAAGTACCATTGATGAGTTCATAACTAAATATAAAAGTAACATAGATGCCATAATAAATGAAGAAGAAACTGTAGAAACTTTATACGTTAACAAACCTGTAGAAGATGCTAAAGAGCAACAACCAGATAAGGTATCAGAAGCAGAAAACATAGGAAACCAAGTTAATAATGCAATTAACAATGCTAATGTTTTTATTAAAACTTTAAACTCTCAAGATACATCTCCAAGTAACAAAAATGAAAGGATTGCAGAAGAATACATCAGTCGAAGCGTAGGGCTAGAACAAGAATCAAAATTTTTGTTTATTACAATTAATTCAAAAAGTGAACCAATGGTAGACTATACAAAAGATTATTCATATCTTAAAGAAGACTATCCTTTTGTAGCATATGCAACAGTGTTAGCTGTAGAATATATCAAGAATAGTGATGCATCAGAGGATTTAGAAAATAATAGCCAAAAAGATGAAAATGGTAATATAGATTATGCCAAGACATTTGACCAATTAGTGGAAAAGTATAAAAATGCTAAAACTAAACAAGAAAAAGCAACAATATTGGCTCAAATGGATGAAATTATGGTACATCTTACACCTGAACAATTGGATGGAGAAGTAGATGGACAAAAAAGAGTTGATATATTTGAAACATACCAAAAAGAAGTAAATGAAGAATATAATGAAAAAGTGTATGGAGAAATAGACAAAAGCACAGGCATAGCAGGAGTAGAAGAAAGAAACAAAACTACCGACCAAATAGTATCAGATGCCAATGACTTTGTATCAAATGCAGATATTTCAAATACTGTTGATCAACAAGATTTTGAAGAAGGAATTTCGAAAATATATAATATATTATTTGCCATAGGAATGGTAATAGCAGTTATATGGGGAGTAATATTAGGAATTAAATTCTTATATGATTCTACAGAAGGAAAAGCAGAAATAAAAGAACAACTATTGCCATATGTAATTGGTGTATTTATAATATTTGGGGCTTTTGGTATCTGGAAAATAGTATTAGAAATAATGAAAATTGTTGCATAGAAAATAATTATAAATAAATTTAAAATTAATAAAAAATAACATAAAAGTTAAATAAGGCTACTATAAAAGTAGTCTTATTTAACTTTTCAATTTCTATTTTATAATTAAAAAATTTACAATAATCCACTTGTAGGAATATAAGTTTCATCAGGTGGATAAACATATTCTTCTGCAGGTTTAGAAACTTCCTTAATCTCAGTTATTTTCAAAATTGGCATATCCCCGTGATAATTCCCTTTGGTAATTTCACCAGTAACATTAACCCAAACTTTATCTGAAAGACTTTCTGCATTTTTATATTCACATAAAAAACCAACAACTAAGCATTGTGAGCCAGAAGAAATTAACATATCACGAGCAAGTACAAATTGAGTTTTAGTCAAATCTGAAACCCTATAAACATACCCTGTAAAATTTATTTTTACTCCTACATATGAATCAATATCATCATGCACTGTTTTCAAAACATTAGTGTAATTCTTAGCAGAAATTGAAAAAACAGTATCATTAGGAATGCAAGAAGAATTATTTGCATTTCGGGCACCATTGAAAACTCTAAAAACAACTATTCCCAGTATTATTATCACAAGAACTATAATACATACAAAAAAAGTTTTAAAAACTTTACTTCCATTTATTTTAAAATTATATACAAACATATTAACCTCTTTTCTATTAAAAAAAATTTACTTGTTAAATATTATTTATATAAGATTAAAATTATGATTAATATTGACTAAATATATTTTTTATATAAAACCACTTGCTAAAAAGATAGTTTAGTGATATAGTAACAAAGAAAATAAACTTAGGAGGAATGAAATTCAAAATGGGAATAATGAGAAAAATATTTAAAACATACAGTGAAAAAGAAGTAAAAAGAGTTATGCCAATTGTAGAAAAAATAAACAGTTTGGAAAAAGACTTCGAAAAACTATCAGACCATGAATTAAGACAAAAAACAGACTACTTCAAAAAACAATTACAAGAAGGAAAAACACTTGACGACATACTTCCAGAAGCATTTGCAACAGTTCGAGAAGCATCAAAAAGAGCACTTGGAATGAGGCACTTTGATGTGCAATTAATAGGTGGTATAATCCTACATCAAGGAAGAATTGCCGAAATGAAAACAGGTGAAGGAAAAACATTAGTTGCAACATTACCAGTATATTTAAATGCTCTAGAAGGAAAAGGAGTTCATGTAGTAACAGTAAATGACTATCTAGCAAAAAGAGATAGTGAATGGATGGGAAAACTATATAAATTCTTAGGACTATCAGTAGGCCTAGTAATAGCTGGAATGGATCCAAGACAAAAACAAAAAGCATATGCAGCAGATATTACATATGGTACAAACAATGAATTTGGATTTGACTATTTAAGAGACAATATGGTTATATATAAAAATCAATTAGTACAAAGAGGCTTACATTATGCAATAGTAGACGAAATAGACAGTATTTTAATAGACGAAGCCCGTACACCACTTATAATATCAGGTAGAGCAAACGAATCATCAGACCTTTACAAAAAAGCAAATGATTTTGTAAGAAAATTAGAGCCAAAAGTAATAGTAGAAGAAGATGTAAAAAACTTTGAACAAGCAGAAGACAATGAAAAATATGACTACATAGTAGACTTAAAAGCAAAATCTGCATCACTTACACAAAAAGGAATCAAAAAAGCAGAAGAATTCTTCCATCTAGACAATTTTAACGACCTAGAAAACTCAACACTAGTACATCACGTAAACCAAGCATTACGTGCACATGGAGTAATGAAAAAAGACACAGATTACATAGTAAAAGATGGAGAAGTATTAATAGTAGACGAATTTACAGGACGTATTATGTATGGAAGAAGATACAACAATGGTTTACATCAAGCAATAGAAGCAAAAGAACATGTAAAAATTGCAGACGAATCAAAAACACTTGCAACAATCACATTCCAAAACTTTTTTAGAATGTATGACAAACTATCAGGAATGACAGGTACAGCAATGACAGAAGAAGCCGAATTTGAAGAAATATATAACTTAGATGTTGTAGCAATTCCAACAAACAAACCAATGATACGTAAAGACGAAAATGATGTTATATACAAAAATGAAGCAGCAAAATATAGAGCAGTTGTAGAAGATATAAAAGAAAGCCATAAAAAAGGTCAACCAGTACTAATTGGTACAGTTTCAATCGAAAAATCAGAAAAGCTAAGCAAACTATTGCAAAAAGAAAGAATTATACATGAAGTATTAAACGCAAAATCACATGAAAAAGAAGCTATGATAATTGCACAAGCAGGAAAATATGGTGCAGTAACAATTGCAACAAACATGGCAGGACGTGGTACTGATATTATGCTTGGAGGAAACAGTGAATACTTAGCAAAAGAAGAAATGAGAAGAAAAAAAGTACCAGAAAACTTAATAGAAGAAGCAAACACATACTATGAAACAGATGACCAAGACATATTAAGAGCAAGAGAACAATTCAATGAACTTGTAAAAAAATATGAAGAAGAAATAAAAGAAGAAAAGAAAAAAGTAATTGAAGCTGGAGGTCTAAAAATAATAGGAACAGAAAGACACGAATCAAGAAGAATAGACAATCAGCTAAGAGGACGTAGTGGACGTCAAGGAGATGTCGGAGAATCAAGATTTTATATTGGTTTAGATGATGACCTAATGAAAATATTTGGTGGAGATGCTATAACAAAAGTTTACAACACAATAGGCGCAGATGAAAACATGCCAATAGCATCAAAAATGATTTCAAAAGCAGTTGAAAATGCTCAAAAGAAAGTTGAAGGAAGAAACTTTAGCATACGTAAAAATGTTTTAAAATATGATGACGTAATGAATGTGCAAAGAGAAATAATCTATAAACAAAGAAGACAAGTTTTAGATGGTGACAATATGAGCGAAAATATTCAAAATATGATAGACTCAGTTGCAGAAAAAACAGTTAATATGTTTGTAGAAGGAGAAGAACAAAATACTTTAAATATAGAATCATTACATACAGAAATAACAAATACATTTGGAATAGATATGTTACAATTTTTAAAAGACCATAAAGATGATATAAATGCAGTAACAGAAGAACTAGAAAAACTAGCACACGAAAAATACACTGATAAAGAACAAGAAATTGGCGAAGACCAAATGAGAGAGCTAGAAAGAGTTGTACTTTTAAAAGTTGTTGATGAAAAATGGATGAACCATATTGATAGTATGGATGAACTAAAAAACGGAATTGGACTTCGTGCATATGGACAACAAGATCCTGTTGTAAAATATAGGATGGAAGGAATGGATATGTTCGAAGAAATGACAGCAAATATTAAATTAGATGTTGTAAAAATTCTAATGAATATAAGAAAACAAGGAGAAGTAAGACGCCAGGAAACAGCAAAAATTACAGGTGCAGCATTAGAGGCAATTAATAGTGTTGATGGGGGTAAAAAGATAACTGTTAATGAAAATAGAACAGTTGTAAATGAAGGACCTAAAATTGGTAGAAATGATCCTTGTCCATGTGGAAGTGGGAAGAAATATAAGAATTGTCATGGAAGAAACGCGTAAAATAAGTATTTTCAGAGATTGAAAAGGTGAAAACACATATAGTAAAAAAATGATTGATAAATAGTATAAAAATAAGTTATAATTGAATATAATAGAAATAGATATTTAATATCTATTTACAGCAAGAAAATCAGGTGAACCCTACCAATAAGTGGGAACTGTAAAATCAAAAGGTAGAGATCTAGATCTTTACCTTTTATATTTTTTAGGAGGAAAGAATGAAGAAGTCAGCACATAAGTTCAAATTGATTTTTATGAACTTATGTATTATAATATATAAAAAAGAAAAGTAGGTGTTTGTATGGAAAGAGAAATTATAAAAGACTTAATAAAATGGAAAGAATCAAAAAATAGAAAACCACTAATAGTTCATGGAGCAAGACAAGTTGGAAAAACATATATTATAAAACAATTCGGAAAAAAATATTACGATAATTTAATATACGTAAATTTTGAAACAAATAAAGAATTTAGTTCGCAAATTGAAGATGATATTAATGCAAAATATTTAATAAATAAATTAGAACTTTTTTTCGGTGAAAAAATAATTCCTGGAAGAACATTAATATTTTTTGATGAAGTACAAGCAAATGAAAGAGCACTAACATCATTAAAATATTTTTGTGAAGATGCTAGAGAATACCATATTATTGCAGCAGGGTCATTATTAGGAATAGCAATAAACAGGGAAAATTATTCTTTTCCTGTTGGAAAAGTTCAAATGATGAATATGTATCCATTATCTTTTAAAGAATTTCTAATCTCAGTTGGTAGAGAATATTTAATTAATGAAATACAAAATCATTTTGAAACTAATCAAAGAATTGATAAAGATATTCATGAGTTATGCTTAAAATTATATAGGACATATCTTATTGTAGGAGGTATGCCAGAAGTTGTTCAAACATATTTAGAAGAACAAAAAACAATTTCTGCAATAGATATTCAAACTGAAATACTAGAATCATATGAAAGAGATATGACAAAATATGCAGATAGTAGCTTGTCTAATAGAATAATATCTGCATTTAATTCAATTCCAGTGCAACTTGCTAAAGATAATAAAAAATTTCAATATAAAGTTATTGCAAGAGGTGGAACTTCAAGCATATTTGGTGAAGCTATATTATGGCTTAAAAATAGTGGAATAGTAAATCAGATATATAAAGTTAACCCTGTATTACCATTAGAGATGAATAAAGATTTGGCATCATTTAAATTATATATGAGTGATGTAGGTTTATTTGTAAATAAAGCAGGCTATCCTCTATATCAACTAGATTTAAATACTACACCTACTATGATATCTATGGGACCTTTAACAGAGCATTATGTTGCAAATGAATTAAGAAAAAATTCTTATATACCTTACTACTGGGAGTCAGAGGGAAAAGCAGAACTCGATTTTGTTATTCAAAAAGAAATTGATATTATACCAATTGAAGTAAAAACAAGCACACACACTAAATCTAGAAGTTTAGATGTTTATATGAAAACATATAGACCTAAATATGCAATAAGAATATCTGAGAAAAATTTTGGATTTGAAAATAATATAAAATCAGTGCCATTGTATGCTGTATTTTGTATATAAAATTCATAAATAAAAAATTGGAGCTTATTTATATTAAACTCTCCTGTTAAGTTAAAGTAAAAAAATGTTAACAATTATAAAAGTTTAGGTAAAAATATATAATATAAAATATTGATTTAAAAATGATTTGAGAATAAATTATCAGTAAAATGGGAAAAACAATAATAAATTCTACAAATATCATTGCAATATAATATCAATAAAACTAAAAACAAAAGAAAGGAGAAAAGTTACTTGTTATCAAAAATAGTACTAATTATTATAGGATTTCTATTTTTAATAAAAGGAGCAGATTTATTAATAAAAGCTGCAATTAGTATAGCAAAAAAATTTGGACTATCTGAAATGTTAATAGGATTAACAATATTGGCTGTAGGGACATCTTTACCAGAAATTTTTATTACAATTACATCTTCAATTGATGGTCACTCTAGTTTAATAATTGGTAATGCAATAGGTAGCTCTATTTGTAATTTTTTATTTGTTATAGGAATTTCAAGTCTAGTAAAACCAGTAAAATTTGATAAACGAATAGTAAAAAGACATCTTCCAATTGGTATAGCAGCAATGCTTTTACTTTTATTTCTAGGTAACACACAAAAGCTTGGAGATGCTCAAACAATTACAAGATGGCAAGGAGTTGCATTACTTTTATTTACAATTTGTTATATTATCTATTCTATATATGAAGAAAAAAAATTTCATAATGAAAAAATAGATGAAGAAATTATAAATGAAGTTAAATCAAAAGAGAACTATTCAATAATAATGATTATAATCTATACTATTTTAGGAATTTTAGGGCTAAAATTTGGAGGAGATTTTGTGGTTGATAATTCTATAGCAATTGCAAATAGTTTAGGTTTATCAGAAGCATTTATAGGTATGACAATTATAGCAATTGGAACTTCACTTCCAGAAATTATAACAGGTATTATATCAGCAAGAAAAAATGAAACAGATTTATTATTGGGAAATATAACAGGCTCTAATATCATAAATTTGTGCTTATTAATAGGAATTGGAGCACTAATTAATCCATTAACATTTACTACAGATTTTAATTATTCTATTCTAGTTTTAATATTTGTAACAATATTTTTAGAATTACTAATAATGATAAATAAGAAGAATGAATTAGATAGAAAAATAGGAATTATTTTAATAATCGCATATTTTGTATATATTTTTAGTATGATATAATTATATATTCTTAATGTGAAAATCATGTTAATTTTAATGTAAAAATCATGTTGATTGATGTTGATTGATTGACAAAAGGTAAAGAAAATGCTAATATGAAAATATTATCCAGAAAATGTAAAATGGAACATTTAAAAGTTAAAATATATGAAAAAAACAAGAATAATGAAAGGAAAAAATAGAAGAAGAAATGAAAGAAGAGGAAGAAAAAAATTCAAAACTAACAGAACCCCTTGCAAAAGTACATAACACCCCTACAAAAAAAAGATTAGAATATATAGATGTAGCCAGAGGAATTGCAATTTTATTAATGATAGTTGGACATGTTTTAGGAGGAGGATGGAAAAGAAACATAATATTTTCATTTCATATGCCATTATTTATCATAATAAGTGGTTTATTTTTTAAGGAAAATGAAAAATTCACTCTAATGTTAAAGAAATCATTAAAAACATTAATGATACCATTTTTAGTAGTAATATTTTTAGATACTTTATTTAAATATTTCATGAATAATCAAAATTTATTTGAATGCATTATTGATTTTTTTAAGAGAATTATATTTTCATATTCTTATGGAAATAAAATATCGTATGATTCTGTAGCACCATTAGGAGTAATGTGGTTTGTGCCATTTCTATTTGTTATAAAAATTATATTTTGGGGAGTAAATAAAATAGCAAAAGATAATGAGATATTAAAATTTTTGTTATCTATATTAATTATGATTTTTGGTTATTATTTAGGCGTTTTAGGATATTGGTTACCATTTAGTTTAGATATAGCAATGTTTTCTATTATATTTATGTATGTAGGTTATGTTCTAAAAAAATATAATTTATTAGAAAAAATATTACAAGATTATAAAATCTTATTTATTATTTTGATTATATGGGTAATAGGAATTAAATATTCTTCAATAGAACTTGCAATTAGACTATATCCAAAAGCAGTTTTAAGTGTTATTACTGCAATATGCGGTACTATTATAGTATTTAAAATTTCGAATTTAATTGACTTAAAACTAAAAAAATTATCAAAAATATTACAATGGTATGGAAGAAATTCAATGATTATATTAGGTATACATCATTTGGAATATAGTTATTTGAATGGATTATATTTTCAAATATCAAAGAAAATAGTTAATAATCATTTATATAAGGCAATTGTTAGCATTACCAAAATATTAACTGCAACTGTGGGATTGTTATTGATTAACCTTTTGAAAAAATTATGTACTTATATAAAAAATAAAATAATTTATAAACAAAGACTCAAAATTGAAAAATAAATAAAAAAATTGTGAATATGATTATTTAATAATGGTCTCAGGACTATTGAGTTCAAAATTTGCATATGTAGCAAACAAAAATAGATTAACGACTTACAAATTAAATTAATAAGAAGATATTCTGATAAAATTAAATTAAAAGAGAGTTTTCTCTTTTAATTTTTTGAAGGTTAGTCAATCATATGTCACAATTTTTGAAAATTAAACCTATAAAGAGAGTTTTCTCTTTTAATTTTTGTTCTTGCCAAAAAAAGATTAGTATGTTATCATAGTACATATTAAAGGAGTGTGATTATATGTTAGATTTAGAAGAAAATACAAAAGAGTTATTAAAATTAGACAGCAAAATACAAAGCTTGGGTGAATCTCTTTGACATACCAAAACTAAAAGAAGAAATTCAAAGATTAGAAAAAGAAACTACAAAACCTAACTTTTGGGAAAATACTGAAAATTCAAAAAGAATATTTTCCAAATTAAAACAGATAAAAAGCAAATATTCACAATTTTGTAAAATCCAGGAAGACCTAAAAAACTTAATCGACCTATCAAACCTATTAAAAACAGAATTTGATGAAGAAATAGCAAAAGATGTAATAAAAAATACTAAAACCATTGAAAAAGAAATAGAAAAGTTAGAACTAAACACTTTATTAACAGGGAAATATGATGCAAACAATGCAATAATTTCAATACATCCAGGAGCAGGAGGAACAGAATCTCAAGACTGGGCAGAAATGCTTTATAGAATGTATACAAGATGGGCAACAAAAAATAATTATGAAGTAAAAGAGCTAGATTATTTAGAAGGAGAAGAAGCAGGAATAAAAAGTGTTACATTTGAAGTAATTGGAGAAAATGCATATGGCTTTTTAAAAGGTGAAAAGGGAATTCATAGATTAGTTCGAATATCTCCATTTGATAGTGGAGGAAGAAGACATACTTCATTTGCATCAGTAGAAGTAATGCCAGAAATAACTGAGGACATTGAAATTGAAATAAATCCAGATGACTTAAGAATAGACACATACAGGGCATCTGGTGCAGGAGGACAGCATATAAATAAAACATCATCAGCTGTTAGAATAACTCATATACCAACAAATATAGTAGTTGCCTGCCAATCTGAACGTTCACAATTGCAAAATCGCGAAACTGCTATGAAAATGTTAAAATCTAAATTATTAGACTTAAAAGAAAAAGAGCAAAAAGAAAAAATTGAAAATATTAAAGGAGAACAAAAAGACATAGCATGGGGAAGCCAAATACGTTCATATGTATTTTGCCCATATACATTAGTAAAAGATAATAGAACAAACTACGAAGTAGGAAATGTTCAAAACGTTATGGATGGAGAAATTGATGGATTTATAGAAAGCTATTTAAAAAGTATCTTTTCAAATAAACATAACATATAATAATATATAGGCTAATGGATTTAAAAATCTTTTTAACCTAACTTAAATCCTAGTTTCAATTGCAACAGGATTACAAACTGATAAAATAAAAGAAGGAATAACAATGAACATAATAGTATTAAAATTTGAAGGAAGCTCAGTTGCAAATAATGAAAGATTAAAAATTGTTGCAGACAAAATAATAAATTTATATGAGAAAGGAAATGATATAGTAGTTATATTATCAGCACAAGGAAAAACTACAGATACATTAATTAATGAAGCAAAACAATTATCAAAAAATGCAGAAGACCGAGAATTAGACGCACTATTAAGTGCAGGAGAACAAATATCAGCTGCAAAACTAAGTATTTTACTTAACAGTTTAGGTTATAATTCCATATCACTAACCGGATGGCAAGCAGGAATTTATACAAATAATACAAACCAAAATGCTCTAATAAAACAAATAGATCCAGAAAGAATTATGCATGAATTAAAATTAAAAAGAATTGTTATCATTGCAGGATTCCAAGGAATAAACGAAAATATGGATATTACAACACTTGGAAGAGGAGGGTCAGACACCACTGCAGTTGCAATAGCAGCAGCATTAAAAGCAAAAGATTGCTACATTTTTTCTGATGTAGATGGTGTATATACAACAGATCCTAAAAAAATGCCAGAAGCAAAAAAAATCCCTGCATTATCATATGAAGAAATGCTTGAAATATCAAATGAAGGAGCAAAGGTACTTCATAATAGATGTGTTGAAATAGGTGAAAAATTTAAAATACCTATTATTACAAAATCTACATTTAATAACAAACCAGGAACTATAATTTCTGATATAATCGAAGAAAATACAGTAAAAAGTATCGTAAAAAAGGATTTATCAAGAATTGCAATTGTTGGTAATGGAATTATAAGAAACATAAATAAAATAAAAGAAATACTTAACATAATATCAGAGAGTAAACTTGAAATTCTAGAATTTAATGTATCTGAAAACAAAATTTCTATCTTATTTAAAAATATAGTAGATGATGATATATTAGAAAAAATTCATGAAATAATTTAAAAAACGCAAAAAGTGCCAAAGGGGACGGAGAAAAATGGCAATTTTATCCGTCCCTTTTGGCACTTTTCTCCATCCCTAATGCTATTCCTACTTGCAAAAATTATACGAAACTTGAAACAAAGTTCTAAAAAAGACAACCAGTGAATATATATAAATATAAAGATAAAACAAAATAGGAGGAAGAAAAAAATGACTATAGATGAAAGAAAAATGCAAAGTAATAATTCAGGAGTTATTCAAAATATTATCTTAGAAAATAGGGGAAAGCTGAGTATATCTGGAGTAAATGATGTATTAAGTTTTGATGATCAGATAGTAATGGTAGATACCGAACTTGGACTTTTAACTATAAAAGGTGAAAATTTAAGAATAAACAAATTAAGTATTGACACATCAGAAGTAATAGTAGAAGGAGAAATCAATTATCTAGCATATAGTGATAAAGAACAAGAAAAAATGAAAAGTGGAAGTATTATAAGCAAAATTTTTAAATGATACGGAGGAACAATATGATTACAAATCAGGCAATACTTTTCGCTATATTTCTATTAAATGGGGTGATCATAGGTTTTTTATTTGACATTTTTAGAATCTTAAGGAAAAGTTTTAAAACATCTGATATAGTAACATACATTGAAGACATATTATTTTGGATTTTTACAGGAATTATAATTCTATATTCTATTTTTACATTCAATAATGGTGAGATACGTCTTTTTATGATTATTGCAGTAATTATAGGCAGTGGCATATATTTACTATACATCAGTTCATATGTAATTAAAATAAATGTTACTATTATATTATTTTGCAAAAAAATAATTCACAAAATTTTTAGTATTTTAATATTTCCAATAAAAATTATACTAACTTTTCTTAGAAAAATTCTAATAAAACCTGTAGATTTTATTATATTAAACATTAGAAAAACATTTAAAACAATATTTAATAAAAATACAAAAAACAATACTAAAATTATTAAAAAAGACAAAAAAAGTTATTTTTTAAAAATTTTTTCAAAAAATAAGAAGGATTTTTGAAAAAAAAGTAGAAAAATAATATTATAGAGTTTTTAGGATGGAGAGATTACAGATGAAAAGCAAGAAAAAAATTTTAAAAAATATACTAATTCTAGTAATATTAATATATGCAATAATCACAATTATACGTCAACAAAACACATTAAATCAATATGAAAATAATAGTCAATCACTAGCATCTCAAATAAATGAACAAAAAGAATATAAAGAACAATTAGCAAAAAAACAAGAAGCTATAAATTCAGAAGAAGTAATTGAAGAATTAGCAAGAGAAAAATTAGATATGTATCTACCAAACGAAAAAGTTTATATGGATACAGGTATGTAGAAAAATTGAACTTTGAATGAACTTTGGGGACGTTCCTTAAAGTTCAATTTTTTTGTTCTCGAGCGAATAAAATTAAACTTGGCAAAAAATGGTTACAAAATTAAATAAATATGATATAATAATATCGTTAAGATTATATTTTGTTCGATAGTTTTTCCAATAAAAATTAAATATATAAAAGAAGTAATAAAGGGAGGTTTTTATGTCAAATTTAGAAGACAAAACACTGCTAGAGTTAAAAGCTCTTGCCAAAAATTATAATATCAAAAATATCTCAAAACTTAAGAAAGATGATTTGATTAATATACTAAATCAAGTAACAAATAATAAAGATATTGAAAATGAAAATACAAGAGAAAATGTAGCAGAAGTCCAAAAAACAAACAAAAACATAACAGTAGACCCAAAAACTAATTCAAACACATTAGAAAACAATATCGAAAATGACATTGAAAAAAGAGAAGAAGAAAATAAAATATCTACTGTGCAATACAATGAAAAAGGTGAACCCATAGTAGATTATAAACTAACAAATGAAGGAGACGAAATTGTAGAAGGAATATTAGATATCCTTCCTGACGGATACGGATTTTTAAGAGGGGAAAATTTTTTATCTACTCCAAAAGATGTATATATATCTATGGTACAAATTAGAAGATTTAAATTAGATACTGGTGATATGATAAAAGGTATATCACGTTTCCGTGAAGGAGAAAAATTTCCATCATTAATATTTGTTGGTGAAGTTAATGGCGAGCATCCTGAAAAAGCAATGAAAAGAAGACATTTTGATGAATTAATTCCAATATTTCCAAATGAAAAGTTAAAATTAGAAACAGTACCAAATGAATATGCAATGAGAATAATTGATTTAATATCTCCAATTGGTAAAGGTCAAAGAGGAATGATTGTTGCACCACCAAAAGTAGGTAAAACAACATTATTGAAAAAAGTTGCAAATAGTATCTCTAAAAACAATCCAGAAGTTGAATTAATAGTATTGCTAATAGATGAAAGACCAGAAGAAGTAACAGATATGAAACGTTCTATCCAAGGACAAGTAATACATTCAACATTTGACGAATTACCAGAGCATCACGTTAAAGTTGCTGAAATGGTATTAGAAAGAGCAAAAAGACTTGTAGAACAGGCAAAAGATGTTGTTATATTATTAGACAGTATTACAAGATTAACAAGAGCATACAACTTAACTATTCCTTCATCAGGAAGAACTTTATCAGGTGGTATAGACCCAGCTGCTTTACATAAACCTAAGAAATTTTTTGGAGCAGCAAGAAATATTGAAGATGGGGGAAGTTTAACAATTTTGGCTACTGCATTAGTTGAAACAGGTAGTAGAATGGATGATGTAATATTTGAAGAATTCAAAGGTACAGGAAATATGGAAGTACATCTTGATAGAAAATTATCAGAAAGAAGAATTTTTCCTGCTATTGATATTAATAAATCTGGTACTAGAAGAGAAGATTTATTATTGACTCCTAAAGAAAAAGATACAGTTTTTGCATTAAGAAAAGCTTTAAATTCTATGCCAGTTGCAGAAGTTACAGAACAGTTTATTAAATTAATGACAGAAACTAAAAATAATGCTGAATTTATAGATTCTATTGATGAGTTTTTGTATAGGTTTAAATAGTTTTGTTTTTCTTGATTTAATTTAAATATATTATAAATAATAATACTATTTTATATTTTTATTTTGTAAGGAGGGGAAGTAGTAAACAGGTATTAAAATATTACCTATTTACTATTTATAGAACTTTGCACAAAAGCAAAGTTGTGCTATATTTTAATTATTTTACAATTATTTACAAAAAATTAAATATGTATTTATTTTTCTATATTTTCATTATATTTTAAAACTTATTATAAATTTTAAACTATGTATACTATTTTAATATATTACAATTTTTTTCTATTATCTGTAAAATTTATTTACGTAATATAATAAAAATCATTAATTTTAATTATTTCTTTAAATTTATATACATAATATTTGTAATATATAACAGTATTGACAAAAATATAAATATAGTTTATATTAAAAATGCCTTTCTTGAGTGGAAAGGAGGGAGAATTTTGCAAAACTTCAAGAACTTCATTACTCTATTACTAGAACTTTGTATACTTAAGTTAATTCTTAAGATATTAAAAGAACTAGATAAATAGGGAAAAGGACTAGGTTTAGAATTGGTTACCTAGTCCTTTTATTTGCAAAACTTCATTTATTGCAATTGCTAATATTATATTAGCACATATTTTATTATATGTCAAATCTTTTATTTTATTCTTGGGTATGGTTTTGTTTCGTTTGTTAAACCTATTAAATAATCTACACTTGTATTAAATAGTAATGCAAGTTTTTTTAGAGTATTTACAGGTATATTTATTTTACCTAATTCGTATTTACTATAATTAGTTTGTGATACATTTAGTATTAATGCTACATCTTTTTGTAGTAATTCTCTATCTTCTCTCATGTCTTTTATTCTTAACATTTTAAACACCTCAATATTATTATAAAAAAGTTATGATATAACTATTGACATATAGTCATATTTTAACTATAATATTTTTATAGTTATGATTTAACTATCTAATTGTAATAGCTCCTTAAGAGGAGACCCCTATTTCTCCTCTTAAGAAAAAACCTTTAGGGGAAGGTAAGAAAAATAAGAAGAGGTGGAAAAATTATGAAATGTAATGGAATTTTTGTATTTAAAAGTGTCTCAAAAAGAGAAGGTGGAACTTTTAAAAATGATAAAGGTCAAGAAATTAGTTACGACGACTCATATATTTTAAAAGTTGACGAATTAACAGATGATATAAGAGAACGTAGATTTAAATTTCCTTGTACCAACAAAAAATTTTATGACGAATTATGCAAGCTAGAAAGCTATACTAAAATCTGTATAGATTTTGAGGTTGTTATATATGATAATTCAGCTAAGTTATTGCCTGTTGGAATTATACAAAAGTAGGTGTTTTAAATGAACAACACAATTTCAAATGATTTAATTACTAAAGTTGATATGATAAATTACAATTTATCAGTTTCTACAAATGCTATATTATTTCTTGTTGCATTTATAGTAGTATTAGTAGTTTGCTTTTTATTATATAAAGTAATAGATAATTTCATAAGTTTTTAATTTTAGTATTTATATAAATACTAATGAATAAAATTTTTGCTAATAATTTGGCAGAAAGGAGAGTATAGGTATGAACGAAACAGCTGTCGCAAGTTTTGAAATAACAGAGGCTACTGTTGAACCTGTAACAGATGCTATAAATTCAGGTTTAGCAACACTTGTTCCAATAGGAATTGGAATAATGGGTACTTTTATAGGTATCGCATTAATTAAAAGAATAATATATACATTCCTATAATTATAGGATAGTAGCCAATGGGCTAGGGTTAATTGCCCTGGCCTTTTATTAATAATTCTGTTAAATAACAGGGAAAGGATTACATATGAAAAATAAAATATTTATATTAAATTTATTACTTATAATTTTTATATTTTTTATAACTACAAACGTAAAAGCAACTTCTGTTACTACACCTCTGGGGAAAGAACTTCCCGCAACTATACCTGATGATGGTTTTACTGATTATGTTATATATGAACGTTCAAAAGCTGTAGAATTAATAACTTTTAATAATACTGAAACATATCCTGTCGTTACTGTTAATGACTCTGGTTCTGTCGATCTTCTTAATGTTTTATCTCCAAAGTATTTTAGAGGAAATGGAGATTATGTTTCTTCAGGTAAAATATTAGCAAATATTTACATTTTATCTGATGGTTCATGGGTTGCTAGTTCTCCAGTTGAACATGTTTATGATGATAGTTCTTATGGTGCTGCAGATGTTAATGTTTCTAGTTCTAACGATTTAATATATTCTTCTTGTGATTTAAAAGGTTCTTATAAAAATTATGGAACATATGAATTTGTAGATGAGATACTTTTTCAAAAAGCCCCTGTCCCATATATCCCGTTGAACCTGAGGGAGGTTCAGGAATTGAAGGCGGGGGCAACGATGGCGGCGAGACTGATTCTTCCGGCTTGCTTAGCAATATTTGGGATTCTATTGTTGGTATATTTGATACGCTCAAAGAAATTGCTACATTTATCTTAAACTTTTTTGATAGTTTACTTGATTTTTTAGTAAATATATTTATACCTACTGATGAGCAGTGGGAAGAGATTGCAGCTGGCTATTCTGATTTAGGAGACGAAGTCAAGGAAAAACTTCCTTTTGTTTCTGAATTTACTGAAAGTTTAGAAAATGCTACAAGTAATGAACAAAATAATCCTTTGATTATAAATTTACCTAGTTTCAATTATTCAGGAAGTGGGGGAATAGGAGTAGTAACATCTCAAAAACAAGTTAATTTAACTGAAGTTTACGAACCTTATAGAGTTTATATACGTGGATTTCTATTTTTGATAGTAGTAGGTTTAGCATTCGTTTATATTGTAAAGCATGTTGTAAAATATGGAGAAACTCAAAATGATGGAGGTGGTAGTGAATGATAATTTATTTACTTTTAACTGGTTTTGATAGTGTTTTGTCACTTCTTGTTAGTATAATACCATCTTTTGATGTTCCTTCGTGGTTCACAAATGAACTTCCAGAGGCTTTGTCAAAGATTGCTAGTTGGAATAATTACTTGCCAATTTCTGAAACAATTGCAGTTATAGTATTTTTGTTAACATTTACATTAACATATAAAATTATAAAAATTATTTTAAATCTTGCTCATATTGATTTAAATTCATAATTTCATATCGTGCGACTTTATGTCGCACGGTAGAAAGGATTTATTATGACTAATACAATAATTATTATATTTATAATAATATTTCTAATATTAGATATTATTACTGGTGGTTTTATTCATAATTTTATAATTAAATTTATAAAAGCAATACCATTATATATAAATGATATTCGAAAAAGAGATAAAGGAGTTTTTCGTGGATATGGATTTTGGGCATTTTGTGGACTTGGTGGAAGTGGAAAAACATTAAGTATAGTAAATTATTTATTAAAAATTCATGAAAAATATCCTCATACAAAAATTTATACTAATTTTTCTTATGAATATTCTGACGGAGAAATCACGTCTTGGCGTGATTTATTAGATAAAACGAATATAAATATATATGAAATAACAAGAAAAGAATATGACAAACGCATAAAATGGGGTCAAAAACACGTTTTTATGTGTTTAGATGGAAGTAATAGGATAATTTATAAAAAAAAGATAAATGATGGCATAATTTACGGATTTGACGAAATACATTTGACCTTTGAAAGCACAAAATGGCAAGACGCACCTTCAAATTTACTTGATTATATATCTCAGCAAAGAAAATTACATAAACAAATTGTTTCAAGTTCTCAGGTATTTACAAGAATAGATAAAAAATTAAGAGAACAAACAAATTATGTAATAGAATGTAAAAGCTTTCTAGCTGGTCGTCTATGTGTTAATTCATATTATAAAACAACAGAATATATTGCTAATGGCGAAAAAATGGACAAAGGACAACGAAAAAGAAAAGTAAAAAAACGTAATGTATATATAGCATACGATAATATACGAAATAAATACAATACAGAACAAATAATGAAAGAAATAAGTACATCTAAGAGTAGTGAAAGTGTTTTAGTAGATTTAATTAAAAAGGTAGGTATTAATAATGAGTAAAGATAGAGTTATACATTTGTTAGCAGATGAAGAAATAGGAATGATACTTTCTGGATTAACTTTATTAAAAAGACAGTATACGAAAGAAGAAAAAGAAAATGAAGTAATTATATTTTTAGATAATATATATAACAAGATAGATAATTGTGAAGATATGGGGGTAATTAACAATGAAAGATTATAGTAAAAAATTAGAAGATAAGAAAAAATTAATAAAATTTATGAATAATTCAGAAAATAAGATATTAACAGTTTGTTTTTTTACAGTTATAAGCTATTTAATATTAACACTTATTACAAAAAATAAATACGTTCTTTTGTTCGGTTATTTTGTACTTTATTTTATATATAGCAAATTATATGTTTATTTATACAAAAAATTAGTAGATAGTTTTACAGTAGAAAATAATGAACCAGACTCTTTTTCGCAACCTAGTAAATAGTTTTTAATAAATAAATTCATACAAAGCCTTGCTCTGATATGCGGGGGTATAGTCTCCCAATTTACAATTTGTGTGAGGTACGAGCTACAAATTGTTAATTGAAAGACTATAGAGGGGGATAGTCCCCCTATAAAATAAAAAATAGAATTTTAAAAAGTAGAGTATAAAAAATTAATCAAAAATTTTCAACTTTTACCGCGTATCTAACAAGCGGTAAAAGTTGTAATATATGACACATCAAATCGGTCAAAAAATAGCATTTTTCTTTACAAACTGTAAGCTTAAGACCTGGTTTACAATTAAATTATGGAAAAATGTCGTTACGTAAACTAAAATATAGGGGGTTTTTATGTACGATATTGACATTTATAATAAAAAAATTAATTTTGATAATATGACTTATTCAGTAGATATGATTAGATTAAAAACTTATATATCTTATTCAAAATATACAGAATTAGAATTTTTATTAAATTCTGTATATAAAAAGAATATAAATAAATATTGGGTATCTGACAAAATAATGTGTTTTCATTATAATTATAATATTTCTTTTGAAGATTTTTCTTTTTATTTTGGATTTATGCATAATAATGAAAACATAAATTATAATAGGGATGATTTAGAATATAATTTTACTATTGAATTTAATCCTAATAAAGCACGAGATAACAAGCTAATATTACATATTTTAAATACTTTTGGAAACTGGTTTCTTAGGTCTGTTGATTTGGCTATCGATATTCCTATAAATATACTTGATATTATAGTAGATATATCAGGAAGACGAAAAATGCAAACTATTAGTTATGGTGAAGATAATCTTTATTATGCTTTTGGAAAAGGTGACGGTAGAGTAAAAATTTATAATAAAAAAATTGAAAGTGATTTGAATATTGTTGGATATTTGACTAGGGTAGAAGTTACTAAAGAATTTGATGATTATCCAATAACAAAAATAAAACTTTTTAGATTTAATCAAGATTTTTTTCCAAATTTGTATTTAAATCAATATTTATTTAGTTTTTCTGATATAACAACAAAAGATAAAACCACAATGGCATTATTATATGCAGTTCAAAGTGGTTATCCAATTAAAGATTTAACAAGAAGATATAGGGAAAAAGTTATAAATCTTTTAGAAGGTGGAAGTAAGATAAAATTTAGTTTAAAGTCTGCAACAGATGTAATATTACAAACAATATATTTTTATTTTGTAAGAAGAGGGAGCAAACAGGTAATATATTAGAACCTGTTTTTATTATTCATATAACTTTGCACAAAAGCAAAGTTTTGTGCAAAAAGAGATAGGGGCTTGAGTAAGAACAGCCATAAACCTCTACTTCTACTATTTCAAGGCTTTTAGCTGTTCTATACATACTAATATTCATTTATATATCTTTATTTTCTTATTATATCTATATTATATTCATTATTATTATAATC
>CALXUX010000010.1 GCA_944391785.1 uncultured Clostridia bacterium | reverse complement strand
TTTGATGTGATTTCAATGCCTTTTAAAATATATAAAATCCAATCTTCAAAATTATTATTATTCCTAACTTCATTAAATAATTTATAATATTCTTGTTTCGTCTTATTTATATATTTACTCAAGTATAAAATTGGGATATCAATTAAATTATTTAATACAAGATATAGAACATTTAATATTCTTCCAGTTCTTCCATTTCCATCATAAAAAGGATGAATACTTTCAAATATTTAAATCGTTATAAAAAAATAACAGTCTGATTTCCCAAAATCAAATATTTTATAAATATCCTTTACTTACATAAGTCAAAATTTTTTTAATACCTCTTCCCTTTTTTTAAAATTAATGATATAAAGATAGTATCCAAATAAGCACAAAACTTATATTAACATTTTATATTTGCAAAAAAGGAGAGTAAACATATGATAACTAGAGAAAATAACCCAGATTTTGTCAATTCGTTCTTAGACTATAGTATGACTATTTTAAATAAATCACCAAACAGCATAAAAGAATACAACTATGATCTATCAATGTTCCTAAAATTCATTAAAATACATTTTAAACTCACAAATGAGCAAGACTTTGCAAAAATTGAAATAAATGATTTAAAAATAGATACAATAAAAAAAATTAAATTAGATGACATTCATGCATTTTTAAGTTATATGGCAATAGAACTAAAAAGTAAGCCCTCTACTAGAGCTAGAAAAGCATCTACAATAAGAATTTTTTTTAATTACTTAAGCCAAAAAGCACATCTAATAGAAATAAACCCAGCACAAGACTTAGAAACACCCAAACTAGATAAAAGGCTTCCAAAATATCTCAATTTAGAAGAAAGCAAAAAGTTATTAAATGTTACAGAAAATGAAGACAATAGAAATTATCAAAGAGATTATGCTATAATAACACTATTTCTAAATTGTGGTTTAAGACTTTCTGAACTAGTTGGAATAAATATTCAGGATATAGATTTTAGTGAAGCAAAAATGAATGTAATTGGTAAAGGAAATAAAGAAAGAACAATATATCTTAACAAAGCTTGTTTAAAAGCAATAGGAGAATATTTGCAAGTACGACCTAAAGAAGGTGTTAAAATAGATAAATTACAATCAAATAAAGCTTTATTTTTGAGTGAAAGACGTGAAAGAATTAGTAAAAGAACAGTTCAATATATAGTAGACAAAGAACTAAAATCTGCAGGATTAGATAGTACAAAATATTCAGTACATAAATTAAGACATACAGCAGCTACATTAATGTATCAATATGGAAATGTAGATATAAGAGCATTACAAGTACTTTTAGGTCACAAAAGTATTTCTACTACTGAAATATATACACACGTAGAAAATAGCCAAGTAAGAGATGCTGTTGAACGTAATCCATTGGCAAATGGGTGAACTTTAAGGGACGTTCCTTAAAGTTCACCCTATGTTCATTCTCCTTTTATTTGATCTACTACCTCTTCATTACTTTTTACCTGATTTTTATCAACTACTTTTAAATAATAGGGTTGAACATCTACAAAGTCACTCAAATATACAATATTATTGTTTTTATCTATTACTTTTAAATTTGGAAATGTTCGTATCATTTTTTTGTCTCCCCAATATTTATATATAAGACCAGACAATTTTTCGTTTGTATATATTGAATCATATGCTTCTATTACCTTATCTTTATCTGATACTTCTATATTATTTTCTACAATCATTCTTATTTTGAAAAAGCTAATTGCAAATCCTGTGGCAATACAATCTATTAATAACAATATTATTAAAGTAATTGTAATAGTTTTTAATGTTTTAATTGATTTGAATTTTTTCTTAGTCCAATTAATAATTCTATCTATTTTAGGGTTTAATGATGCAATAAGATATATTCCTAAGAATCCCCAGAAAATTGAGAAGTATACACAAATTCTTCCATTTAAATTTAGAGGCATTCCTGAATAATCCCACCATTTAACACCTAAAATCATTTCTCCAAACCAACTTACAATATATTCTATTATTGACCCTAGAATAAATCCGCCAAAAAATAGTATATTATATTTTTTTTGATATTTATATAAGAATATAATCATTATAACAGCACCTAGTCCATATATTCCACAAAATGGACCATACAAAAAGCTTTGCCTACTTTCCCATACTCCTTTTGTGCAAATTCCATATAATGTTTCTATAATATATCCTAATACACTATATATAATAAAATATGCAAGTATTCTCCATATGCTTATTCCATTAATTTTTAATACTTTGGATTTGATTTTATTAGTATTTTTATCACTATTATTATTTTCTTGAATTATTTCCTCATTAGATGTTATATCTTTTTGTGAATTTATTGTTTTTTCTTTTATATCTTTTATATCAATTTTTTCGTTTTGTTTTACATTATTTTCTGGATTTGATATATTTGATTTTGGTTTTTTATTTTTTTCATTTTTTAGTTCATTATTTTTTCTATTCATTAATAATTCCTTTATAACATATTTAGGTTTTTAAATGGGGTTTTACCTATAAACTCCTTTAATAATTTTTTAAATTAATTTTTTTAATTCTTCTATTTTACTATTAAAAAATAAAGCAGTTTTTCTATAAGTGTCTGGATCTTCTAAATCAACATCACACATTTTTAATAAATCAACTGATTTTTTAGTACATCCCATTGTAAGCATACTTATATATTTTTTAGTATACCCTTCTTCTTTTGATAATATTTTAGAGGCTATACATATTGCAGCAGAAATTCCGAGTTGCATATTTGTATACATAGAAATCTGTATAAAAATGTGGTATTCTTGCCCATTCATATTGTATTTCTTTATCTATTATGATTTCATTGCCAAAATATTTTTGATTTAATTCATAATATATTTTATTAAGATCTTCTGAAGATAAAATTGTTCCATTTTCTATTTTTTCATGTACTTCTTTTTCAAATTCTGCAAACATTGCTTGTCTATAAAAAGTTGCTCTTATCATTTCTAGTAGTTCATATATTATTTCTGCTTTTTTAGTAGGATCTTTTTCTTTATTAATTTGATATTCACTAAGTAAAATTTCATTAACAGTTGAGGCTACTTCTGCACACATTATTGTATAATTTGCATCTAGAATATTTTGGTTTGAATTTGAATAATATGAATGCATGCTATGACCTAGTTCATGTGCTATTGTACTTACATCTCTTTTACTGTTTGTAAAACTCATAAGTACAAATGGATGTACTCCATATACTCCAGAACTATATGCTCCACTTCTTTTATTTGGTCTTTCATAAACATCTACCCAATTATTGTTAAATGCTTCTTGTAGCTTTTGGGTATATTCATTACCTAATATTTTTAATGCTTCTAATACTTCTTTTTTTGCGTCTTCATATGTGATTTCATCTTTTTCTACTTCAAATGGATTTACATATAAATCATACATATGAAATTCTTCTTTTTTAAGTAATTTCTTTTTTAATGAAATAAATTTATGATTAATATCTAAGCTTTCATTAACACCTTGCATTAAAGCATTATATACTTTTAATGTTGCATCATCATTTATAACTGCTTTTTCTAAAGATGATGAATATTTTCGCAATTTTGATGTTATACAAGTTTTCTTGACATTTGATAAATATATTTCAGAAATTGTGTTTATAAATTCTCCGTATTTTTTATACATTAATGAAAAAGCTTGTTTTCTGATATTAATATTTTTGTCTTTCAAAAAGTTTGTGTATGTTGCATCTGTCATTGTTACTTCTTTGCCATCTTCTAATTTTATTTTTCCAAATGTAAATTCTGCATTTGTTAATATATCAAATATATTTTCTGGTGCTGAAAATATTTCTTGATAGTTTGCTAATAAGTTTTCTTCTTGTTTACTTAATATATGCTTTTTCTTTTCTAATATTTCTTTTATTTCTCTTTCGTATTTTTTAAATCTTTCTTCTTTTATAAATTCTTTTATTTTATTCTCATCTGCATATGAAATTTCAGGAATTATAAATGAAGTTTTTGTACTTATTTTTGTAGATATTTCTTCTACTTCTTTAAATTTTTTTATTCCTTCTTGGCAAGCCATGTTTAAATGATATTTAAACATTCCATATGAATATAGTTTTTCAAATTCTTTTAGTATTTCTTCATATATAGTATAGCAATTATATAGATTATCAGAATTATCGCATAAAATCCCTTCGAATTTAGTAATTTCTGATATTTTGTTTTCTATATTTTTTTTAGAATTTTCGTAATCTTTTTCTGTTTTATAAATATCTGTTAAATCCCATTCTTCTGCAGTTTTCATTAATTTTTTTAGCCTCCCTTATTTTTAGATGTAATTTAGATATTTTAATTATTAATAAATGTAAATTTTATTTAAATTTAGTTTAATTCTTTTAATATGTCATTTTTATCAGTTACACCTATAAAAGATTTCATTGGCATTCCATTTTTAAAAATTATTATAGTTGGTATGCTCATAACATTGTATTTAATTGCTAAATCTTGGTTGTCATCTACATTAACTTTTCCAACTTTTATATTTTCTCCAAGTTCTTCTGCAATACTATCTATTACAGGTGACATCATTCTGCAAGGTCCACACCAGTCAGCATAAAAATCCACTAATACTATTTTTTCTGAATTTAAAACTTCACTTTCAAAATTTTTACTTTCTAATTTTAATACACTCATATTTTAATCCTCCTTAAATTTTATTTTATTCATTTTTTAAATAATTTATAACTTGCAAGCCTGCAACTGTTCCTTCATATACGGCTTTTGATACTTGCAAAAGTCCTCCTGTGCAATCTCCACATGCATAAATACCTTTTATGTTTGTTTCCATTTTTTCGTTTACAACAATTTTATCTGAATTTAACAATATTCCTAATTTTTTTGCAATTTCTGTACTTCCTGCTGTACCTTGGGCAATAAATATTCCTTCTGTTTTTAATTTTGTTTTATCTTTAAAAACTACTTCTTCTACTCTACTTTGACCTTTTATTTCTTCTATTGGTTTTGTTATAATGTCAACATTATCAGCTCTAAATTCTGGTGCCTTTTCCCCATTTGTTAATATTGTTATTCTTTTTGCAACATTTAGTAAATCATTTGTTTCTGATAAAGCATAGTTTCCACTTCCTAGTACTGATACATCTTTATTTCTATAAAAAAATCCGTCACAAATGGCACAATAACTAATTCCTTTTCCTTCTAAATCTTTTATCCCTTTTATGTTTGATTTTGCTTTTTTTGTTCCAATTGCTATTATTACTGTTTTTGAAATATATTCATTTTGAGTAGTTATTATTTTAAATTTATTATTTCCTTCTTGCTCTATTTTTAAAAGCTCCTCTTCTTTTACTTCTACTCCTATGTTAATTGCTTGTTTTATGCCAATTTTGTATAAATCTTTTCCAGAAATTCCATGTTCAAATCCATAAAAATTTTCTATTTTTTTTGCATATTCTAGATTGGATTCGTTTTTATAAATTACTAGTGCTTTTTTATTTGCTCTTTTGGTATATAAACTTGCTGAAATTCCAGCAGGACCAGCTCCTATTATAATAACATCATACAAAGTTTTATAATTCACCCTTTCTTTTTATTTTCTTCTATTTTATGAATAATTATTCAAAAAGTCAATAGTTTAGTTTTTTAAACTGAAATTGTATTGTATATATTGCTAAAATTCATAGTTTAAAATAATATCTTGAGGGATTTTCTACAATTTTTATAACTGCAAAGCATATAGTAAATAACTTTTAAAAATTTTTTTGTATTTTAATTAATTATAGTAATAGATTATATAAATCCTGTATTTATAATAATAAAACTTTTATTAAATTTATAGTATTTCTCGCACAAAAAAATAATAAGGCAATATATTTTACCTTATTATTTTCTAATTTTTATAATTTACCTTAAGTATTTTAATATTTTTACTTAGATAATTAAATTAGTATTATAAAATTAGTCTAAATAATTTTTGATTTTTTTAATAAATATCGCTCTTGTTATGATATCAAATACTGCATATAATAATATTATTATACCAACAATTTTTAATGCTAAAGTGCTGCTTACTAATACAACTATACCAGCAATAATCATTAACATTGCTAATACTATTGTAAGTGTCCAGAATCCTGATTTTGTATCTTTCCATACAAGTGCTGTTTGGAAATCTTTTAATCCTGCTACTATAATCCAAACACCAAGTATTATTCTAAATACACCTGCTATTATATCTGAACAAAATAGTACTATTACACCAAATATTACAGATATAAGTGCCATTGTTAGTAGATAGTCTTCTTTATCTTTTGATGTAAAATAGTCTACTAGTTTTAAAAATCCTATAATGATAAATACTGCTCCTATTAATATTGAAATTACAGAAAGCATTTCGTTTGGTTTTATCATTAATAGAATTCCTAAAAGTAAAAATACAATAGATATTACAATATCTGTCCAGTTTGCTCTTTTTAAAAATTTTTCAAACATATGTGCATCCTCTCTTTCTTTTGTAATTTTTATATTTATATAATATCACAATATTTCTTAATTGTATAGATTTTTTTAAAATTTTTATTATTTTTTGTCAAATTTGGTATTTTCTAGTATTTTGCTTGTTTAGGTCCCTAATTTTTTCTTTTTAAAAGTGATTTTTCCTAGACAATAAAAAATAGTACTAAAAAGTACTACTTCTACATTAATTTATGCATTTTCTGTTTCTTTTTTTGCTACTACTTGTTTTCCATCATAATATCCACAGTTTGAGCATACTCTATGTGGCATTACTGGTTCATGACAGTGTGGGCATGTAGCAAATGTTGGTGTTTCTTTTTTCCAAGTTGATCTTTTTGAATGTGTTCTTGCTTTTGACCATCTTCTTTTTGGTTGTGCCATTTTTATCCCTCCTCGTTTAGATATGTTGTATATCTATTCTTTTTTTCACTTTAACATCACTATAAAATTATACAAGTATTTTTCAATTTTGTCAACATGTTACAAATTAGTTTTTGATACTTTGCAAATTTGCGGTTACAATTTTCAAAGTAATTTTAATACTTTATTAATTTATTTGTAATACTCTTCTTTTTGTTTTTTAATTATAAAGTTAATTAATATATTTTTTATATAGCTTTTTTAACTTATCTTTCTTTAATACTTTATCTATTCCATATTTACTTACTTCTGTAAAAAATTCTGTGCATAAATTTTTAAGTTTATCATTTATTTTTATTATTTCTTTTTCTTTCATCCAATAATTTAATTGATAATCTTGAGTCCATTTTTTTCCTTGATAAATTATTCCTGCAGCCATTTTATCACATAGCATTTCTACTGTATATTTATATGGCATAACTGGTGTAGATTGAGGTGCATTTACATCATACCAATATTCTGGATGATGTTTATTTCTTCCTTTATGATGTAGCCAGGCTTCAGAATATCCTTTATCTTTTTTGGCTTCAAGTATTGGAGAGTGGTCTCCATTATAGTATTTAATGCTTTCACTGAATTCAGTAATAGAATATTTAGATAAATCATGCAATAAGCCTCTAATTGGAATTCCTGCTTTGCAACATAATTTAAATACTACCCATCTATGTTTTGTTATTAATATTAAATGTTTTAGTATGTTTTTTACCATTTCTATTTGTTTTCTCCTTGCAACTATTTTTATAACATTGTTTAGGTGCTTTCCCTATTATTTTATTTATCATATTTTATCATAGAATTTTTTAAAAAACAACTTCTGAAACCGTACATTTATTAACATATTTGCATATACTATATAGAATAAATAAAATTTTTCTTAAATTAAAGATTGGAGTGATTTTCTATGTGTGGCTTTGTTGGTTTTGCAAGTTTTAAAGATGAGTTAGCAGATTCAAAAGTTCTTATAAAAAAAATGAATGAAGCTCTTTCAAAGAGAGGACCTGATGAAGAAGGATATTACATAGATGATAATATTGCAATGGGACACAAAAGATTAATTGTAATTGACCCTAATCGGAGGGAAACAACCAATGACTCAAGAATATTCTTTTGGTAAATATGTAATTTGCTATAATGGACAAATATATAATACTAAAGAATTAAAAGAAGTTTTAACTCAAAATGGTTTTACATTTCAAGGACATAGTGATACAGAAGTTTTATTAAAAAGCTATATCTATTATGGCAGTGATGTTGTAAATCATTTAAATGGAATATTTGCATTTAGCATTTGGAATGATAAAAAGAAAGAACTTTTTATGGCACGTGATCATTTTGGCATTAAGCCTTTATTTTATACAATTAAAGATAACCAAATAATTTTTGCCTCTGAATTAAAGGCTATTTTTGAGCACCCTCAAGTTCAAAAAGTTTTAGATAGAGAAGGAATTTCAGAACTATTTGGAATAGGTCCAAGTCATACTCCTGGAACTACAGTATTTAAAGATATTTTCGAGATAAAACCTGCACATTTTGCTGTATTTAATGAATCTGGATTTCATACTAATAGATATTGGAAACTAGAATCTAAAAAACATACAGATGACTTTGATAAAACTTGCAGAAATGTTTATGATTTATTAGAAGATTCTATAACAAGACAGTTGGTTTCTGATGTTCCTTTATGTACTTTTTTATCTGGAGGATTAGATTCAAGTATTATTACAAAATTTGCATCTGACTACTTTAAAAAGCAAGGACGCGGACCTTTAGACACTTATTCAATTGATTATGTAGATAATGATAAAAACTTCGTAAAAAGCGATTTTCAGCCAAATCCTGATGGGTATTATATTAATATTATGAAAAATTTACTTAAAACCAACCATCACCCTATAATAATTGATACACCTGAGCTTGCTTCATATTTAGAAGATGCTATGATAGCACGTGATATGCCTGGTATGGCTGATGTTGACTCTTCCCTATTACTATTTTGTAAAAATGTAAAAAAAGAAATGACTGTTAGCTTAACTGGTGAATGTGCTGATGAAATTTTTGGAGGTTATCCTTGGTTTTTCCGTGAAGATGCACTAAATAGTGGAACTTTCCCTTGGTCTATTGCAATACAAGAAAGACAAAATTTATTAAATCCTGCAATTTCTGAAAAAGTTAATTTAAAAGAATATATTGATTTTAGATATAATGAAAGTTTAAGTGAAGTAGGTATTTTAGAGTCCGATTCTAAGGAAACTGCTGAAAAAAGAAAAATTTCACATTTAACTTTAAATTGGTTTATGCAAACATTATTAGATAGGTCTGATAGAATGGCCATGTATAATGGCTTTGAAATAAGAGTTCCTTTCTGCGATTATAGGCTTGCTCAGTATGTTTGGAATATTCCTTGGGAGATTAAAGCTTTAAATGGAAGAGAAAAAGGATTGCTTAGATATATTTGCAGGGATTTTCTTCCTGAAGAAATTGTAGATAGAAAAAAATCTCCTTATCCTAAGACTCATAATCCTACTTATTTAACTGCAGTTAAAGGTATGCTTTCTGATATTATGAAGGATAAAGGGGCTCCTATAAATGATTTGTTAAATAGAGATTATATTTTACAGATTTTGGAAAGTAATGGTACTTCTTTTAAGAGACCTTGGTTTGGGCAGCTTATGACAGGGCCTCAGCTTATGGCATATCTTTGTCAGGTGAATATGTGGCTTGAAAAGTATCAGCCTAAAATTAAGTTGTAAAATGTTTTAGAGGTCGCAAATTGCGACCTCAAGTTTTCTGCTTCAATTTCAGTTAATTTAAAGCAAAAATTTTCAGGAAATTTTTATAATATTATTTTTCAAAATCAACATCAATACTTCCTATTCCCCCATCTATTTCAATATAGTTTTCTCCACTACCAAAAGTTTGACTACTGCTTAAATCATTTCCGTCAACTTTAATTTGCCCTAAACCTTTTTCTGCTCTTATTTTATAATTTTCTTTCTCTCCTTGTAAAGTTATATTCAAACTACCAATTCCAGCATCAATTTCACTTTTTCCTTCAAGAAGAGTTTCCAAATTTACTTCTCCTACTCCTAATTTTAAATCAATATTTTTTATTATACTAGACTCAATATTAGTCAATCCTGTTCCACTTTCAATTTTGCAATCTTCTGTTACAGTTAAATTCTTAATTTCTGTTTCTCCTGCTCCAAGATTTAAATCTAATCTATGAGTTTGCATATCTTCAATACTAATTTTTCCTGCTCCTGTATCTATTTCAATTTCATTAAATTGAATATTTACTGGTATATAAATTATCAAATCTCCTTCATTATTTCTCCAAAACCAATCATGCTCTTTTTCCTCTATTTTCAATTGTTTATTATTTTCTATGCATTGAATATTATTATTATTAGTTTCTACTTTTAGAGAATCACCTGTTTTTACGATTAGATTAGTATATGCTACATCTATATTTAATGATTCAATATCATTATTTTCTAGATATATTGTTTTTATGTCAGAAATAAAATTATCATCATCATTTCTTAGCCCTAAAACATTTGAAAATGCATAAAGAATTCCCAAAATTGCTGATATTATTGTAATTATTAAAAATATTGCAAAAGCAAGTGCTAAATATTTTATTATTTTTTGAGCTGTTGTCATTTTACATCAACACCTCCAAATATACAGGTTGCATTTATGTAGATTGTATGTGTTTCTTTATTTTCTGTTTGATTTTTTCTTTTTTCATCTACTCCTCCAAATATTGATGATGATTTTATTTTTACCTTCGCATTTTCTGGAACAAAAATATCTGCTCCTCCGAATATAGTACTTACATTAATTACTACATCATTTTCAATAATTGCATTTTTTATATCACAGTTGACACTTCCAAATACAGCAGTTAGGTCTGCCCCATTAAATTTTTCCCCATCAAATTTAGCATTTTGTTCAGAAAATGTTGCACAGAATTCATTATCATTTGTTTTATTTTTATTTAATTTTCTGATTTCTTCACTGATTTTATGATCAAAAGTATTTTTAAAAATAAGTGATAAACCAATAATAATTAATACTGCTGGTAAAATTAATTTCCAAATCATATCAAAATCTAATATGTCTAAACAACATAAAAGTAAAACTATTCCTATTAATAGCCCTATTAAATTGCCTGTTTTTTCCTTATCTTTAAACAATCCTATAAAACATGGTACTATAATAAACAAAGTCCAAAAGCCGTCAAAAAATATATTAATGTCTGTAATTCCAAGTGCATTTCCCCCAATAATTATTCCTAATACTATTAATACTATTCCCCATAATACATTTCCTATTTTTTTCATCTTTTCCTCCCTTTTATTTCTTTTTTAAGGTATTAATTTTAAAAATGTATTTTTTTACATTTTCTCTTTTTATAAGCAAAAAAGAGAGTTTTTGTAAAAAAATATTAGATATTATAGATAATATATTAAATACCTTTCTTTTATATAATACCATAAGAAATAAAAAAAATAAACCTTTAAATATCTTTTATTTTTATTAACTTTTAGGTCTAAAATTTCATTTTTTATATAAAATTACTAGACAATTATATATAATTTGTGTTATTATAACTCATAAGCAAAGGAAAAATTATAGGAGGTTTTTAGATTGAAAATTAAAAAAATTCTTTTTACTATATTATTATTAAGTTTAATTACATTATTAAGTCAATATTCTGTTTTTGGAATTGATTTGAACAATGCAGGTTCTATTAATTCATCATCAGATTTTTCAAACAACACACAAACCAATAATGAAACAGACAATAATGCAAATTTATCAGGAAATAATCAAAACACTGTTTCTTCTACAAATGAACTCCAAGATTCTAACTCAAACAATACTCGGAAACAGTAATAGAAGCAACTCAAATTCTTCAGCATCTAATAGTTCTAGCAATACAAGTACATCTACAACTGTTAGTAATTTATCTGGAACATCTGAAGAAGAATTTAGTTTATCAAATATCTTAAACATTTTTTTAATAGCAATTGGTATTCTTTTAATTTTATTAGCAATTGCAATATTAATAAAACTAAAAAAATAAATTTTGTTTTAATTTTTTACAATTTTTAATATGTATATTTTATGCAAAAATATAAATAATATAAGTAGATTAGTTTTTATTTTTTAAAAATTAAATTTACTTATATTTTTTTATAAGTTATTATTAAAGGAGGATTTCATTATGCATAAAAAATTGTTATTAGGTGCTATACTTTCTATAGCTTTAATCTTTGTTTGCAATTTTTGTTTTGCAGCTGAAAATAATGAACACCCAATACAAGATGCAGCAAATTCAGTAAAAAACGTAGTTGGTGGCGCTGAAAACGCTATTGAAAATGGAGCAAAAGATATTTCAAATACTACGAAAAATGCTACAAATTCAATGGAAAACGCTGGTAATAATATAGGGCATGATGCCAAAAATACTATGAATACTGTAACAAATAACAACCATAAAGCAACTACTAATACAAATAATTATAATGCTACAAGAACATCAGCAAGTGGAGATACTACCTTACTTGGTATGAATTCTACAGCTTGGATTTGGTTAGTTTTAGGAATCGCTACAATTGCTATAATTGCTTTAGTTTGGTATTATAGTAAACAAAATGTAAATAACCATAATAATAAAAGATTAGACTAATGGTTATAAAAAATACAATGGATAGATTAATTATTCTATCTATTGTATTTTTTATTATATCTTTTGAATAAATTAAATTATTGAAGTTTAAATTATAATATGTTATACTTTAACTGGTTTTAAAATAATTAGAACAAATTAATAACTAAAAAATATTTATTAAATATTTTTATCCATTCATTTTTGAATATTGGAGGTCATTATGAAAGAAAAACTTATTGCCAAAAATCCTACTGCATTTCATAATTATAATATAAAAGAAAAATTAGAAGCAGGAATTGTACTATATGGAACTGAAATAAAATCTATAAGACTTGGAAAAGTTAATTTAAAAGACAGCTTTGTCTATATAAAGTCTGGTGAAGTATTTATTCGTGGATTACATATAAGCCCATATGAACATGGAAATATTTTTAACAAAGATCCTTTAAGAGATAGAAAATTATTACTTAATCGAAGAGAAATTAATAAATTAATAGGTATGACAAAACAAAAAGGTTTTTCTATTGTTCCTATTACAATGTATTTTAAAAATAATTTCGTTAAAGTTGAAATTGGTATTGGTACCGGTAAAAAACTTTATGATAAAAGACAAGATTTGGCTAAAAAAGATGCAGAAAAACAAATGAGGATAAATTTGAAAAATAGAATGAATCCTTGAATTTGAGGTGAGCTTTGGGTGAACTTTGGGGACGTTCCTTAAAGCTCAGCCAAAGTTAACCCAAGCTATATCTTTCCAGCAGAACCAAATACATCTACCATTTTATGTTTTACTGTTTCTTTTATAAGTTCTCTTGCATTTCCTAAATACTTTCTTGGGTCAAAAACATTTGGTTCTTCTGCAAATGTTTTTCTTATTCCTGCTGTCATTGCAAGTCTTAAGTCTGTATCAACATTTATTTTTGATACACCTGAAATACTTGCTTGATGCAACATTTCATCTGGCACACCTTTTGCACCTGGAATGTTTCCTCCATATTTATTACACATTTCAACAAGTTCTGGTATTACTGTTGATGCTCCATGTAAAACGATTGGTGTGTTTGGAATTTTTTCTTTTATTTGTTTTAGAATATCAAATCTTAATTTTGCTTCTCCTTTAAATTTGTATGCTCCATGACTTGTTCCTATTGCTATTGCTAAAGAATCACATCCTGTACGTTTTACAAATTCTTCGGCTTGGTCTGGGTCTGTATACATTGCATCAGTGGCTTTAACACTTACATCATCTTCAATACCTGCAAGTTTTCCGAGTTCTGCTTCAACTACTACTCCTTTTTCGTGTGCATAATCAACTACTTTTTTTGTTAAGGCTACATTTTCTTCAAAATCATATTTTGATCCATCTATCATAACTGATGTAAAACCATTGTCTATACACATCTTTGCTGTTTCAAAATCTGGCCCATGGTCTAAGTGAATAGCAAGTGGAATTTCTGGATATTCTTCAGTTACTGCTTCTACCATTTTCATTAAATAATTTATTCTTGCATATTTTATGGCGCTTGATGATACTTGCATGATAACAGGTGACTTTGCTTCATGGGCAGCATCTGCTATTCCTTGCATTATTTCCATATTATTTATGTTAAATGCACCAATTGCAAAACCTTCCTTCATAGATTTTTCAAACATTTCTTTAGTTGTAACTAACATTTTTTACCTTCCTTTCTGGCATTTTTTTGCTTTATTCTTTATTTTTGTTTTGCCATTTTTATTTATCTTTGCAATAGTTATTTTATTTCTAATTTTGAAATATGTCAAGAAAATAGAGAAGAAATTTATTCCTTCTCATATTCATAACTTGCACACATTGATTCATCTGGTTTTTTTGTATTGCAGTTTTCAATTGGCTCAACATTTATTGCTTGCAATTTGCAAATGTTTTTACCATCGTCATTGTATTTGCAAGTTTCTACGGTACAATGTATTTTTTGTTTTCCTTCCATAAGAAACCTCCATTTGTTAGTTTTTTTGCAGTTATAAATTATTTTGCTTAAACTTTTGCATATTAGTATTATGCTTTTTTATGGAAGAAATATTCATGAATTTTTATTCAGACTTTTTCTTATTTATATTTAAAATTAATTTTTATACTTTTAATATTGGTATATTTTTATTTATTTCTTTTATATAATTTTCAGTATTCCAAATAGCATATAATGGAATATTTAACAGGTATTATTAAATTCTTATAGGCAAATAATTAGCATCTTTTATAAATACAAATTCCAATATAAATCTATTAGTTAGCAATTTTTTGATTTTGAATCTTCACATATTTCAGGAGGATTGGTAAAACTTAGGTACCAACTTATTCCATTTCTATTTTCTTCAATATATTTTATTCTATCTTCTAACTGGCTATATGTATGTGGCATTGGGACTATAATTGGATTTCCTGGCATCCAGTTTGCAGCTGTTGAACCTTTGCTACAGTCTGCCATTTGCAGAGCTTGAACTATTCTTATTATTTCTGGGATAAACCTTCCTACATTTAATGGATATATTAAAATTGTTCTTATGATTTGTTTATCGTCTATTATAAATACATTTCTTACAGTTTCTGTGTTACTTACATCATTTGAAATCATTCCATATTTTCTGGCTATTTGGCCATTTCTGTCTGCTATTATTGGGAAGGAAATTTGTATTCCGGTCCTGCAAAAAATATCATACATCCAAGCTAAGTGTGAACTATTACTGTCAACACTTAAACCTAGCAAGTCTGTGTTCATATTTTTGAAATATTGATGTGCTTTGGTAAAAGCAATCATTTCTGTGGTGCATACGGGGGTAAAATCTTTAAATGTGGGGATAGTTATATTAATTTTTCAATATCTACTTTTAAGTTAAATTTTATGGTTTTATCACTATAAATCCATATAGTATCAATTATATTTTCTAAAACATATCTGCTAGGGACTTCAGCAGATATAACCTCATCAAAATATTCCATTGCTGTTTTTAGTTTTGTTACTTTTTCTTTTGAAATTTCTTGTTCTTCATTTTGTAAAATTTCTTGTAGTTTTTCTATTCTACTTGTCTTTTCTATCTCTAATTCATTGTATGAATCTTCTATCATCTGTTTTTGATACTCATTTGTATTATTGGCTAAATCTTTTATTTTTTGATTTAATAATACTTTATATTCTGCTTTCAATGTTCCAATTTCAAACTTGATTTTTTCTTTATTAGTTTTTTCTTTATTAGTTTTAGCTTCAATTTCTATTTTATTTATCTCATCTTGATATTTTTCTTTAGTAAATTTTAGAAATTCTTTCAAATGAATAATTATATCACTTTCCTTTATTTCATGGCATTTACATCTTGACTTTCCATAGGTTCTATACT
>CALXUX010000009.1 GCA_944391785.1 uncultured Clostridia bacterium | reverse complement strand
CTCCTGGAACATTTTTTATTAATCCTTCTATTTCCATAAGCATAAGTCTTTCATTTACTCCTGCAATTGAAAGATTTGTTAATCTACATATTTCATCAACACTTATTGGAATATCTCCTATATACTGGTATATTTCTACATATTCTTCTGCTATATTTGCGTTTTCTTTAGGCTTTGGAAAGTATTCTAGTATGTCTTCATATGACATTACCAAATGAGCTCCATTTTTTATAAATTCATTTGGAAGGTAGCCTGTTTTTTTATCTATATCCCTAGGCACACAAAATACTTCTTTCTTTTGCATATTTGCATATCTTGCAGTAATTGCACTTCCGCTTCTATACCTAGCTTCAACTATAAGTACACCCATTGCAAGGCCACTTATTATTCTATTTCTCATAGGAAAATTTTCTGATTTTGCTTCTTCTTTTGGCTCATATTCGGAGATTATACACCCTCCTTCTTCTAATATTTCATTATATAGCTGTAAGTTTTGTTTCGGATATATATTATTAAATCCACTTCCTAATACTGCTATTGTTTTTCCTTTTTCTGATTTTGCCCCCAAATGTGCATACGTGTCTATTCCTTCTGCCAATCCACTAATTATACAAATATTATTTTCAGATAATTTTTGCGCAAATTCTTTTGCAACTTTTTTCCCATATTCTGTAGGCTTCCTTGTTCCCACAATTGCTATTGCTTGCGTATTTAATAGTTCTTCATTCCCTTCTACATACAACATTTGTGGTGAGTTTGGTATATTTAGTAAACTTTTTGGATAATTACTATCCTCTTTTTTAATTATTTTCATTTTTCTCCTTTTGGAAAATTTTTAAGAATTAAATTTGAAATAAAACATTTTGAATGAACAAAAATATTATAATATAATTTCCATTATTTGTAAAGTAAAAGTCGTCGACAAATTTCGACAACTTTTTTATACTATTACAATTTACAGCGATTATTATCTTTCTAAAATTGTATATTTGAAACTTTACAGTTCCGCGTAAGCGTTCAAACGAGCTGGAAGGATTTCCAGCGAAGTGCGTTTGTAGCTGGCAAATTCGTAGAATTTGAGCAGCGACCGCAAGGAACTAAAAGTTCAAATATACAATTTTAAGAAATTATAATAGTTGTAAATTGTAATTTTATATCTTTAGTTTTCAAAATAATCCATTATCCCGTTATAAATACCCCAAGCCAGTTTTTCTTGATATTCATCAGTTTGTAATTTTTTTTCTTCCTCTGGATTCGATAAAAATCCACATTCCACAATTGTAATTGGAATCTCTACATTCTTCATAATATATACTGTGTTTAATGTATGAGGTGTCCTCTTGTTATTATTTGAAATAGATGAGTTTAAGCTTAACTGTATACTAGTTGCTAATTTTTTAGAGTCTTCATTACCATTTTTATAAAATGTTTGCCAACCAGAATAACTACTATCTGAAATTTTGTTTAAATGTATAGAAACAAATACATCTGCTGAAGAATTATTTCCTATTTTTACTCTATTTTTTATATCTGAAACCTTTTTCTGCGCAATTGTTTTAGAATCTACTTCATAAATTGAATTATCATCTGACCTAGTAAGAATAACTGTGGCTCCACTACTTTCTAATAATTTTTGAATTTTCAAAGTAATTTTTAAGTTTAGCGGTGCTTCTAATGTTCCAGATGTACTTTCTGCGCCTTCGTCCGGTGTTCCATGTCCAGCATCAAGTATTATAACTTTATTCGTAACTGGTAATGACATTACTGGCACAATTTCAACAGGTTTTAGTCTCCTAGCAGAATAAAAAAATACTGATAAGAAAACACAACAAGTAATAATTGTAATTCTTTTTATATTTTTATTTTTTAACATATACTGTCCTCCGACTTAATTACAGTATATGAATTATCTTTAAAAATATGATTTAAGGTTACAATTCTATTAAATCAGCAATATGCTGTGAATTGTAACCTTTTTATTCGTTTTCCACTTTTTTTATTCATCTTGTGGATAATTGTCTATTTTTATTTTTTCTTTTTCCCTATTTCTACTATCTACAAAGTCATCTATTATTATTTTTAATAATGTGAAAAATGGTGCCGCTATAAACATTCCTAAGACTCCGCCATATGCTCCACCAACAGTTACCGCAAACATTACAAGTAGAGGACTTACCTTTAATGATGAACTTGTTATTCTTGGATTAATAAGGTTTGCATCAATTTGTTGTAATATAATTACCACAATTGCCATTACTAAGGCTTGTTGCCATCCACCTGTAAGTAAAGTAATTATTATTGATATTCCTACTCCAAATATTGCGCCAAAGTATGGTATTAAATTTGAAATACCTATCAATGTTCCAAGTAACACAGCGTATTTTACTCCCATTATACTCATAGCAACACTTGTTAATATGGCGATAATTATTCCATCTAACATTTGGCTTGATAAATATCTAAAAAATATTTTATTTCCACTTGTGAAGTATCTATTAAATCTTTGATAGCCTCTTTCTGTTAGTACCGCTCTTGCAAATCTATTTAAGAAATTTATTATTCTCGTTCTTTGAGCCAATATATATACAGAGCAAATAATAGCAATAAATAAGTTGATTACTCCTTTTATAAAGCCCATTGCAGAAGAAAGATATTCTTTTATCATATCAAAAGTAAATAAGCTTTCAAAATCTATATTTTGTATCCAGTCAACTACTGGTTTTAAAATGTTTTCTTGTATAAATGGTGTTATTGTTAAATCTGGACTATCAGATACAACGGAATTATAATAGTTTTGGACATTACTTATTAAATCTGATATGCTTGACGCTAATATTGGTATTATTACATTCATAAATAATGCAATTAATACTAGCAAAATTATGTATGTTAATGTAATACTTGTACCTCTTGCATGCTTTACAAAAAATTTTATCTTTGTTTTCGATAATATTTCTTCAATTTTTTTACAAGGTATATACAAAATATATGCTATTAAAATACCTTCTAAAAATGGTGCCAAAACACTAAATAAATTTGAAAACCAATTTCCTATTCCTGAAAAGTTATCCAATAGTTTATAAATTATTATTAATACTACGCCTATTGAAACCCAATAAAACCATCTTTTTGTCCCTAATACTTTTTCTTTTTTCATTTATAAAATTCCTTTAATAAATTTAGGTTTTTAAAGGTTACCTATAAACCTTTTATATCTAATTCAACTGGACAGTGATCACTTCCCATTACATCTGTGAGTATTTTTGCATCTTCTATTTTATCTTTTAAAGATTCAGAAACTATAAAATAATCTATTCTCCAGCCCACATTTTTTTCTCTAGCATGAAACATATACGACCACCAAGAATAAATGTCTGTTTTATTTGGATATTTATATCTAAAAGTATCTACAAATCCAGCATTTAAAAGATTTGTCATCTTATTTCTTTCTTTATCTGTAAATCCAGCGCTATTATGATTTGTAGATGGATTTTTTAAATCTATTTCTTCATGTGCTACATTTAAATCTCCACAATATATTACTCCTTTTTTGCTTTTTAAAGATTCTAAATATACTTTTATTTCATCTTCCCAAATCATTCTATAATCTATTCTTTCAAGCTCTCTTTTTGAATTTGGAGTATAACAATTTACTAAAAAATATTTTTCAAATTCTAGAGTAATTACTCTTCCCTCTCCATCATGCTCTTCTTTACCTATACCATAAGTTACATTTAGAGGTTTTTCTTTTGATATAACACATGTTCCAGAATATCCTTTTTTGATTGCACTATTCCAATACACATACCTATCTTTAAAAATATTTTTTATTTCGTCTGTGATTTGCTCTTGTTGCATTTTTGTTTCTTGAAGGCATAATATGTCTGCATCAATTTCTTTATATGTTTTTTCAAACCCTTTTGTTATTACTGCTCTTAAACCATTTACATTCCATGATATTAGTTTCATTTCTTTTACCTCACGCATATTATACCATGTTTTACATTTCATGTAAATAAAAAACCAATAGCATAATAATATTACACTATTGGATATATATTAATACCATCCCTTTTTGCATGAATGATTCCATGCTGCTGATGGGCTTCCATATCTTGATTTAATATAGTTTAATCCCCAGTTGATTTGTGTTTTATAGTTTGTTAAATAGTCTGAACCAGCTGATGCCATTTTGCTTGCTGGTAGTGCCTGAGGTATTCCATGTGCTCCAGATCTTGAATTATGTGCCGCTGGATTCCATCCACTTTCTTTATTCCATAGTTTTACTAGAGCTTGAAAATCTGCATCAGACCATCCATAGTCAAAACATCTTTTTTCTGCATATGCTTGGTATTCTGCAACAGATCCTGTTACAATTCCCCCTCTTGATGTAACTTGCTTTGTTCTAACTTCAACTATTTTATCTACTGGCTCTTTTATTATTTCTGATGAAATTTCTGTTTTTTCAATTTCTGTACCAGATTGATATCTTATTCTATATGTTACCTTTTTAAGACCATTAGATCCACTTTGTACTACTCTATTTTGAGTTGCATAACTTCCATTTGATACGTCTTTTGTAATTGTTTCAAAAGGTATTTCAACTTCTTCTGTTACTACTTTTTCTACAATTTGTGTATAACTTTCCAATATTTCTTCTGCTGTCATATAAGAAGCACTATCTGTTTGTTTTGCCCCTTTTGTAATAGTAATTGTTTTATTATCTGATAATTCTTCATCAATATTTGGTGTAACAGTTTCATCATCTAATACAACAATATGATTTTCTGCTAAAATATCTGATATTTTTGTACTTGTTGTCATAACATCCATTTCGTATCCACTTGAAAGTAATATTTTAACAGATGTAAGCTTTTGACTTGTAGCCATAACGCTCATCATACCAGCTAGTATTAAGAAAATTATTGTTATTATGAAAATTTTCTTGAGCGAAATAGTTGCT
>CALXUX010000008.1 GCA_944391785.1 uncultured Clostridia bacterium | reverse complement strand
AGAACAGCAAGATTATGGCAAACTGCAATTCTTTCACATTGGGAAAAAGCATTTACTTATTTACCTATTGAAAGTATGATAAAGAAAAATCAAGAAGAATATTATACTGCTATCCAAAATTGTAATAATGCTGGAAATTCAACAGAATTTATAGAGTTTATGCTAAAAATGATAAATGATACAATAGATGAAATGAATAATTCAAAAGAAATGAAAGACAAATCTATGTTATTACTTTCTGAAAACGAACAAAAAGTATTAGAATGTATTAAGAAAAATGTTATAATTGGAGCAAAAGAAATTATTGAACAAACTAAAATAGCAGATAGAACTGTTAGAAGAATATTAAAGAAATTCGTTGATAATAAAACTGTTGAAAGTGTTGGAAATACTGAAAAAACACCAAATAAAAAATATAAACTGGCAGAGTAATGGCAGAGTAATGGCAGAGTTAAAAATATTCATAATATAATTTGTCAAATATTGCTTTTAAAGGCTACATAGTAGGATAATAAGAGCAACAGTCATAGAAAAAGAAAAGCGTTCTAAAGAATTTGTGTATGCAGGAATGTGGGTTTTTATATATAAATTCTGTCATCAAATTAAGGAAATGTGAACTTTATGAAAAAGACATTACTTATAAATTTAGGAATCAAGTAATTCAATTATTCTCAACTTTATAGTTTCTGACAATAACACATCTTTTCCCAACCTTTAAAAAAATATAACAAATTATGTAGAAAGATTATTGGGAATCTTCCAAATATATTATTTGAAAAATCATTGTCTAAAAAAATATAATATGCTAGAATTATATTGAAAAATATTTTATTTTGAAAAAAAGGGGGTATTGTGTTTGGAAAATAAGCAAGTAGCAACAGTTAGAACAATTACAGGAGAATTGATAGGAGGATTTATTCTTTATGGAATAGTGTTTGGAATATTATATAGCATTATATATTCAGCTATAACAAATAGAATCTCAGAAGACTCATTGCTATTAACAGCTATTATAACAATTATTCTTCAAGGAATAACAGTATTTTGTGTATGGAGATGTAGTATTGTTACTACTTTTAGAAAAAGGTTAGTAGAAGCAAATAATGTAAACATAGTTATGAAAAATCTTATGATTTTTACTGTTATAATTTGTGTTATTAATGCAATTATAAATTTTTCAAAAATCAATGATACTGTAGAAGAAACAATAAATTCAGATGCAAATATAATTATTTCAGAAACTTATATGAAATATTTATATGATGAAGAAGAAATTGCAAAATATGAAGCAGAGAAAGAAAAAATAGTTAATGAAACTAAAAAAAATTTATATACTTACCTAACCATTTTAGAAATTGGCTTATTAGTTGTATATATAGGTATAGTTCTTTTACAAAAAAATGCTATTTTAAAATATGCTATATAATTTAATACATACTATATAAATTGAAAGGAGAAATAAGATGATGATATTATATATAATATTAATAATTGCAATGGGAATACTTTGTGCTTTTATACATAAAAATAAAGGCTATTCTCCCATATCTGGATTTTGCTGGGGCTTTTTCTTTTTTATAATAGGACTAATTATAGTTTTATTAGAAAGAGATAAAGGCGAACAAATAGAAGCAGATAAAGGGAAATTATCTATGACACAATGGTTGTTAATATTCTTAGGAATAGGAATTTTATTAATAATCATATTCTTTATCATAGCAAGTTTAATGTAATAATTTATAATTATGAATTTGCTTATAATAAAACTATTGAAAGTGTTGGAAATAGTGAAAAAACACCAAATAAAAAATACAAACTTCCCCTCGCAAGAGGGGTCTTTTTTTATCTTTTTAAATTTTCCTTTATACTCATATTCTAAATCAATATATTTTTCTTCAAACTCTTTTCCTAACTTTCTTTTCTTTTTTTAAAATCAAGATTATTACTTTTTAACTTTTATTCATGTTCTAAATTTTAACAGTTTTTATTATATTTTATTTTGCTTTCTAAAAATTTTTCTTCTAAATTTGAAAACGATAAATGCTAAAATATTAATTATTAAACAAATTATTATTTCTAAAGGTTTTTGAGAAAAATTAAGGTTAAATATTTTTAATATAATAGATATGATTAAACCAATAATACAAAATGCAAGTAAATTGCTATATTTAAATTTTTGTTTTGCAAAAACTGCTAGAATAATTTTGGCAAATCCAATTGACACAATAATAAATATCATTAAGATTAAATATATAGTTAAACCTAATGGAAGCATTGATTTGATTATATCAACTATTAGTTTCATTGTCTCTACAAATGTTTTTCTTGGTTTTCTGCTCATCTTTGTATATCTCCTCACAGATTAAAGTTAATTTAGTATATTGTAAATTTGTTTAATTGTTTTTGGTAAAATATATTTAAGTGACAAGATAAAAGTCTATTTTTCTAAAAAAAAAGAATTTTATTATAATTAAATTTTATTTTAACTATAAAAATTAGTATCATGAGAAATTGATATCATGTTAAATAATTTTTTGAATTTTGTTAAAATAATTTAAGTATAATAAACTTCTTTTTATTTATTTTAATTATTATCAGAATCTGTTGTGCCATCAAAAGGTATAAATTTACTTACAATGCTTTCTTGTCCAACATTTTCTGACCTAAAAGTCATAAATGATGTATTTATTTTATTGTCAATTAGTTTTTCAACTTCTGCTTGTGTTGAGTGTTCTGCTAAAACTAATTCACTTACTAAAATTTGTTTTGCATTATTAAGCATTTTCTTTTCTCCTGTTGATAGCCCTTTTTCTTTTTGTTTAAAGCTTAAATTTCTAACAACATCTGCTACTTCATAAATGTTACCACTTTTCATTTTTTCCATGTTGTCTCTGTAGCGTTTGTTCCAATTTTTATCCATTTCAGTCTCGTCTTGCTCCAAGACTCCTATAACCTTTTCTGCTGATTCTCTATCTATTATATTTCTTACGCCTACTTCTTCTGCCTTTGCTATCGGCACCATTACTTTTACTTCTCCTGGCATTTTTAAAATATAATATGATTGTTTTTCCCCTAAGATGTCTTTTTCTTCTATTGCATCTATTGTTCCTGCTCCATGCATTGGGTACACTATTTTGTCTCCTACATTAAACATGTAAGTCAACTCCTTTCAGTTTTTTTCAGCAAAAAAATATTATAAAGTTAAGTCAAGCATTTGAAATAACTTTATTGGATTTTTTAACCATGTTTATTATACTACAAAAATTGGCAAAAGTCAAAGCCTTTGCCAATACATTTTTTCTATATATTTTAATGTTTTTCCTTATTTTTTAAGGGTTTAGCGTTTTTTATTTTCACTCAAAAAAATTTTTTATTTTTTTAATTTTTTAGTTTTTATTTCTTTTATTTTTTAGTTTTTTAATTTCCTGTAGATCCAAATCCACTCATTCTTGTTCCATTTGCTGCATCATTGTCTACTAATAAATATTTTTGGAATATGCCTTGCCCTATGCATTCGCCTTTTTTTACTAAAATATCTTCATCTTTAATATTATAAAATGCAAACATAATGTGTCCATCATTGTCTGGATTTCCATAATAATCTTTATGTACTACTCCAACACTGTTTGCTAGTATTAAACCTCTTTTTTTTGGATTTGAACTTCTATTATATAAAAATAGTGCTTCATCGTCTTGCATATATGCTTTCAATCCTGTTTTTATAAGTGTTGGTGCCATTCCTTTTTTAAAACTTGGTATTGTTATGTCTTCTGCAGCTTCAATATCATAACCTGCTGAAAATTTTGTTTTTCTTTCTGGTAAGTTGATTCCTTTATCTTCAAATCCTTTTGCTATTTCAAATCCTCTTAATTTTTCCATTTTTTATTCCTCCATCTATATTTATTTTTATAAAGTTTATGTTATTTTTTCATATTAGATTTCAATTGTCAATAGAAAAAAGAGATTTTTATAAAAGAAAAAATATCCCATTTAGCATATAGACTAATTAGGATATTTTATTTTTTTAGATTTTATCTAAATTTATTTACTATTTTTTATTCTTTGCTTTCTTTTTTAGCATCTTCTTTTTCTTCTTGTTTTACTTCTTCTTTTACTTCTTCTTGTTCTTTTACAACTTCTACTGGTTCTTCTTTTACTGTATCTACAACTTCTTGAACTTCAACATTTTCTTCTTTTATTGCTGGAGCTTCTTCTGGTACTGCTTCTACTGGTGTTTTTTCTTCTTCTGAAATAGGTTCTTCTGCTAAATCTTCTTTAACAACTATTTCTTTATTTTCAATTCTAGCTCCTACTTGTTCTTTAGTTTTAGCAGCTTTTCCTACTCTATCTCTTAGATAGTAAAGTTTAGCACGTCTTGCTTTACCTACCCTTACTAATTCTACTTTTTCTACTAATGGTGAATGTACTAAAAATGTTTTTTCTACACCAACACCATATGATGTTTTTCTAACTGTAAATGTTTGATTAAGTCCTCCACCTTGTACTTTTATTATTATTCCTTCGAATACTTGGATTCTTTCTTTGTTTCCTTCTTTAATTCTTACATGCACTTTTACTGTATTTCCAACTTTTAATTCAGGAATTTTATTCTTAAGTTGTTCATGTTCTATTGATTTTATTATATCCATTTAGAATTTACCTCCTTTTCTTTTTTATGTTGTGCTTTTTTGCACTTTATTTTTTTCTTCTAAATTTAAGATTTACATCTTTTTTGATTTTAATGGTATTAAAAATTATTATTCTAATTTTTAATATTTTTGTTTTTAAGTTTAAATACTTGTAATATTTAAGCTTTATAATCTTAAGACTTGTTTTTGTCTTTACATTTTTCAAAATATTTTTCAAAAAGATCTGGTCTTTTTATTTTGGTTATGTTTTCAGATTGAGCTTTTCTCCAGTTTGATATATTTTGATGATTTCCTGATAGTAAAACTTCTGGTACACTTTGTCCTTCAAATACTTCTGGTCTTGTGTATTGTGGATATTCTAAAAGTCCGTTTGAAAATGATTCTTCTTCTAGCGATTTTTCATTTAATACTCCTTTTACATATCTACTTACACTATCTATCAAAACCATCGCTGGCAGTTCTCCTCCTGTTAGGCAGTAGTCACCTATTGAAATTTCTTCATCTACAATCTTATCTAATACTCTTTGGTCTATTCCTTCATAATGCCCACATAATAAGATTAAGTGAGATTCTTTGGATAATTGTTTTACTTTTTCTTGGTTTAATGTTTTTCCTTGTGGAGATAAGTATATAACTTTTGCTGAATCTTTTTTTATAGATTTGTAACAATCATATACAACATCTGGTCTCATAACCATTCCAGCTCCTCCACCATATGGAGTATCATCTACTTTTTTATGTTTATCTTTTGAAAAGTCTCTAATGTTTATTAAATTTATTTCTATTAGTTTCTTTTCTTTTGCTTTACCTAAAATACTTGAATTTATACCTTCAAACATTTCAGGAAACAGTGTTAAAACATCAAATCGCATTATTTCCTCCATTTTGTAATACTATATCTTTTTATATCTTTTAAATTAAACCTTCTATTAAATGCACTGTCATTTTTTCTTCTTCTAAATCAATTTTTTTAATCACATCTTGTATTGCAGGTAATAGTAGTTGCTTTCCAAGTTCGTTTTTTACAACATAAATATCATTACTTCCAGTATTATATATATCTTCTAATATTCCTAAATTTTCGCCTTCTTCAGTAATTACTTTCATACCTATTAGGTCTGCAATATAATAACTTCCTTCTTCTAAGTTTATTGCATCTTCTCTTGGAATTTGTATATACTGATTTCTAAGTTCTTCTGCTTCTTCAATAGAATTTATACCTTTAAATTTTATTAATACCATATTTTTTTGATATTTTACTTCTTCAACTTCATATTCCTTTTTTTCTTTTTTAGATACAAGATATACTTTTTTTAATTTGTCAAATCTTTGTATATCATCTGTATATGGAACAACTTTAACCATTCCCTTTATCCCAAATGTATTTACAATTTGACCTATTTCAAAAAATTGTTGCATTTTTATCTCCCTTAATTAATTATCCATCAAATTCAACAGTAACCTTCTTTCCATTTTTTCCTGCTACTGATTTCATAACTGTTCTTATTGATTTTGCAAGTCTTCCTTGTTTACCTATTATTTTTCCCATATCTTCTTTGGCAACCTTAACGTCGAAAACTATTCTTTTTTCTTCTTGAGTTTCTTTTACTTCAACAGCATCTTTGTTTTCTACAAGGTTTAATATAATAGTTTCTAAAATCTCTTTCATAAGCAACTTCCTTTCAAAATTTTGCCATAACTTAGTAAGTAATTTAACTTTCTCAAATTATTTGATTTTTTCTACTAGAGATTTTACTGTGTCTGTTGGTTTTGCACCATTTTTTATCCATTGTTCTAGTTTTTCTTTATCTACTACTATAGTTGCAGGTTCAGTCATTGGATTATATGTACCTATTTGGTCTATTATTTTTCCATCTCTTGGGCTTTTTGAATCTGCAACTACTATATGATAAAATGGAGCTTTTTTCTTTCCTTGTCTTTGTAATCTTATTTTTACCATTTAACTTCACCTCCTGAATTATGTTAGAAATACTTTTAATAGATTAAACTATTTTCATTTATATTGATTTTGAATTTTAGTATTTTCTTTTTAATACAAAAATTCAAAAAGTTAATAACTTAATTTTTTTAAACTTTGGGGACGTTCCTTAAAGTTCATTACCTGGATTTTGTTTCTAATTATTTGGAATGTTACTCAAGTTTATTTTTTAAATTTATTTTATGAATTTCTGGGATAAACTTTAAGTAATGTCCCTAAAGTTCACTAGAATTTCAGATTTTTTAATTGTGATTCGTCTATATTTTTCATTAAGTTTTTCATTCCGCCTTTGTTTTGTTTTAATTGTTTCATCATTTTTTGTGTCATTTCAAAGGATTTTATGAATTTGTTGACATCTTGTACTGTTGTTCCACTTCCTTTTGCTATTCTTAGCCTTCTACTTCCATTTAATAGTTTGACATTTCTTTTTTCTGCTTTTGTCATTGAACATATCATTGCTTCAATTTTTATGAATTCTTTGTCATCTACTTTTAAGTCTTTTATTTTGTTCATTCCTGGTATTAGTTTTAGAAGTGATGAGAATGAACCCATTTTTTTTACTTGTCTTAGTTGTGTTAAGTAGTCGTCTAGGTCTAGCTCTTTCTTTTTCATTTGTTTTTCTAATGCTTCTGCTTGCTCTATGTCGAAGTTTTCTTCTGCTTTTTCTATTACTGATAAGATGTCTCCCATTCCTAAAATTCTACTTGCCATTCTGTCTGGATGGAATACTTCTATGTCGTTTAGTTTTTCTCCTGTTGCTGCAAATTTTATTGGTTTTCCTGTTACTTTTTTTACTGATAGAGCTGCTCCTCCACGTGTGTCACCATCTAGCTTTGTTAGTACTATTCCGTCTATTCCAACTTCTTCATTGAATGTTTTGGCTACATTTACTGCATCTTGACCTGTCATACTATCTACTACTAGTAAGGTTTCGTGTGGTTTTACTGATTGTTTTACATTTTTTAGCTCTTGCATTAGTGCTTCGTCTATTTGAAGACGTCCTGCTGTGTCTAATATTATTACATCATTTAATTTTGATATCGCTACATTTATTGCTTGTTTTGCTATATGAACAACATCTTTTGATTGCTCATTACTAAATACTGGTATGTTAAGGCTTGCTCCAACTACTTGTAATTGCTTTATGGCTGCTGGTCTATATATATCACATGCTACAAGTAATGGTTTTTTTCCTTGCTTTCTAAATAGATTTGCAAGCTTTCCTGCTGTGGTTGTTTTTCCTGAACCTTGCAATCCTACAAGCATTATTATTGTTGGTGGGTTTGGAGTGAACTGTACTTTGCTTTCTGTTCCTCCAAGTAATTCTACAAGCTCATCTTTTACTATTTTTACTACTTGTTGTCCTGGAGTTAATGATTTTAGTACGTCTTGCCCTAAGGCTTTTTCTTGAATCTCTGCTATGAAGTCTTTTACTATTTTGTAGTTTACGTCTGCTTCTAATAAAGCAAGCTTAACCTCTCTTAACATTTCTTTTAAATCAGATTCTGTAATTCTTGCTTTTCCTCTGATTTTTCTTGTTATTTCTTGTAATCTAGAAGATAATCCTTCAAAAGCCATATATAACCCCATTCCTTTCCAAGGCATTCATTAGTTATGAAAGCGTTTCTTTCAAACTAAGCACTCCTTATACTAAACAATTTAATTCTTTTTTTATACTTTCTAAAATACTTGTTACTTTTTTGTCTGATGAGTCTTTTTGTATTTTAGCTAATTCTGATAAAACTTTTTGAATTGTTTTTTCTTGATTAAACATCCTTTTCATAAATAATAGCTTTTCTTCGTATTCGAAAAGTTTTTTCTCTCCCTTCTTTATGTTATCTCTAACGGCTTGTCTTGTTATATTGTTGTTTTCAGCAATTTCTGATAGTGATAAGTCGTTATTGTAGTAGTCATTTAAGAATTCATATTGTTTCTTTGTTAGTAATTTACCGTATAATTCACATAATATACTTAATTTTACTTTCTTTTCCATAAATACTACCTTCTTTTTTTGTAATGCTAATATACTTTACACCTTTTTTTCTATTTTGTCAATACTTTTATGGAATTTTATACAAATAATATCCTAAAGGAGGGTTTCCTAAAATTGCAAAAGTTGCCAAAGGGGACGGAGCAAAAAATTGCCAAAGGGGACGGAGCAAAATGGCAACTTTTTTTAAAAGTTGCCATTTTGCTCCGTCCCCTTTGGCAATTTTTTTTGCTCCGTCCCCTTTGGCAATTTTTTTGCTCCGTCCCCTTTGGCACACTCCTTTTGGCACACTCCTTTTGGCATTTTCGAATTCCTTCTTTGTTCTATAGTTTATTTACGAGACATAAATATAATTTTTTAGCATATAATTATTTATAGAAGTTTTGGACAAGGAGAATAAAATTATGTTTAATGTTGCAGTATTAAAAATGAAAGATATAGTAAAATTTCTTATAATAGTTATGCTTATAGTATTGCTTATAAGTTTGTCAGTAAAATATTTATCAGTAAAGGGAGATAAAACTACAAGTGGTAATAATATAAATCACCAAATTTCAGAAAAAATTTCGCAAATTTGGCAAAAAAGTCTCACAGGAATTTTAGATCAAACAATTCCTGTGATGATAGACGTGCAAAAAGATAATGATAATGTAAATGAAGAAAAAAAAGAAAATTTACATGAAAAAATTTTAAAATCGGAAATAAGTTCAATCGGAATGGTTGAAGAGGCAAGCGTAGAAACAGAAAGTAATTCTGAAACCGAAGAGACTAAGACTGATACTCAAAATGAAGAACAAAATACTCAAAATAATGAAATTTCTCAAAATCAAGAATCTGCAGAAGAAAAAACTCAATTAGCTCAAACAGGGTTGCCAACAGAAGTGGTAACAAATAATCCGATTACAGAAAGTTTTAATATACAATATGGAAATGTAAAAATAAAAAACCAAACATCATATAATTTAACAGAAGATATGTTAAAACCTGATATAACTATAGAAAATAAAAATATAATATTATTTCATACTCATAGTTGTGAAAGTTACACTTCAAGTGACTTATATCCATATACACCAACAGGAAATTTTAGAACAACAGATTTAAATTTTACAGTAACTAGAGTTGGAACAGAGTTAGATACGCAACTTAAAAATTATGGATTATCAGTAACACATGATACAAGTTACCATGATTATCCATCATATAATGGTTCATATACAAATTCTCTAAAAACAGTTGAAAATATTTTGCAAACATATAAAGCAGATATAATTATAGATTTACATAGAGATGCAATAGGAAGTAGGGAAGATTATGCTCCAACAGTAAAAATAGGTGATGATTATGCAGCACAATTAATGTTTGTAATAGGTACAAATGATGGAGGATTGTATCACCCAAATTGGAATCAGAACCTAAAATTTGCAGTTATGTTACAACAAAAAGCAGAAGAGATGTATCCAGGATTATTTAAGCCACTTATGCTTACAACTTCTAGATATAATCAACATACAGGAAAATTTGCAAGCATTATAGAAGTTGGAGCTACTGGAAATACTTTAGAACAGTGTTTAAATAGTATGAAGTATTTGGCAAGAGTTATGTCAGAGGTATTAAAATAGTATTAGGTATCACAGCATATAATAAACCCTATCACCTGAAAGTAATATAATAATTTAAGAATAAAAACTACTCCTTTCACAGCATAAGAACTTCTAAGTAAATTGTAGATAGTAACGATTAGAAAAAACGAAGTTAGAAAAATAAAAAAACTATTGATAAAAGTTAAGAATTTGTATATAATAGCTTAAAATTAAAAGAAAGCGAGTGATTATATGTCAAATTTGAAATTGAATTTAAAAGAAAGTGGAATTTCACAAAAATCAATATTAAAATATAGTGAGGAAGTAGAAAATATACATAAAAATTTACATAATAGAGCAAATGATGAAAAAGATTTTGTAGGTTGGCTTGAATTACCAACAAATTATGATAAAAAAGAATTTGCAAGAATAAAAAAAGCAGCTAAAAAAATAAAAAAAGAGTCAGATATATTAGTGGTAATAGGAATAGGAGGGTCATATTTAGGAGCAAGAGCAGTAATAGAAAGTTTAACAAGTTCATTTTATAATATGTTACCAAATAAAGAAAGAAAAACACCACAAATATTATATGCTGGAAATAACTTAAGTCCTAATTATTTAAATGAACTAATAGAATATATTGGGGATAAAGATTTTTCAGTTAATGTAATTTCAAAATCAGGAACTACAACAGAGCCTGCTATAGCTTTTAGAATCTTTAGAGAAATATTAGAAAATAAATATGGAATAGAAGAAGCAAGAAGTAGAATTTATGCAACAACAGACAAAGAAAAAGGAGCATTAAAAACACTTGCAGAAAATGAAGGGTATGAACAGTTTGTAGTACCGGATAATGTTGGTGGTAGATATTCAGTACTAACAGCAGTTGGATTATTACCTATAGCAACAGCAGGAATTGATATAGACAAATTAATGGAAGGTGCACAAATTGCACAAGAAAGATATAATGATCCAAACTTAAAATATAATGAATGTTACCAATATGCAGTTGCAAGAAATATATTATATAGATTATACAAAGACATAGAAATATTAGTAAATTATGAACCAAAAATGCATTATTTTACAGAATGGTGGAAACAGTTATTTGGAGAAAGCGAAGGAAAAGACCAAAAAGGAATATTCCCAGCAGGAGTTGATTTTACAACAGATTTACATTCAATGGGACAATATATTCAAGAAGGAAGAAGAAATCTATTTGAAACAGTAATAAATATAGAAAATCCAAATTCTGATATAGAAATACAATCTGATGAAGATAATTTAGACGGTTTAAATTATCTTGCAGGAAAAAAACTAGACTATGTAAATAAAAAAGCAATGGAAGGAACTATAAAAGCACATGTATCTGGTGATGTACCAAATATGCAAATAACATTAAAAAAACTAGACGAAGAAAATATAGGAGAACTAATATATTTCTTTGAAAAAGCATGCAGTATGTCTGGTATGTTATTAGGAGTAAATCCATTCAATCAACCAGGAGTTGAAGAATACAAAAAGAATATGTTTAAATTATTAAAGAAACCAGGATATTAAAAAGGATTATTAAAAAAATAGAATAAAAACTAGTATAAAGACTAGGATAAAAACTACTATAAAGACTAGTATAAAAACTAGAATAAAAACTAGTATAAAGACTAGAATAAAACTAGGATATAAAAAACCAGAATATAAAAAACACTATAAAAAAGAAGGAAGAGAAAATGATATATACAGAAAAATTCAAAATGGGATTAAAAGATATAGGTACAGACAATAAAATAAAAAATATAGCCATATTAGAATTTTTAGAAAACATAGGAGCATATCAATCTGACTTAATAGGCTATGGTGCAGAATATACAAATAGGACAGGCTTTGCTTGGGTATTATTAGATTGGAAATTAAAAGTTCTTAACAGACCAGCTTATGGAGATATTTTAGAAATAAAAACATGGGGAAGAGCTATGAACAAAGTATCTTCTTATCGTGATTTTGAGATATATAATCAAAAAGGAGAGCTATGTGCTATTGCAACATCGAAATGGGCTATGGTTGATATAAAAAAAGGAAAAATAATAAAGATAGATGAAGAAATAGTAAAAAAATATGACCCCGAAGAAAAAAGTGTATTTGAAAAAAAGATATTAGATAAAATAGAAATACCAAAAATTACTGATAATACAATAACTACAAAATATAAAGTAAACAGAAAAGATATAGACATAAATGGACATATGCATAATTTATATTATTTAGATTTAGTATATGAAGCATTACCAGAAAAAATTTATACTACTGAAAGTTTTGATAATGTAAGAATCCATTATAAACATGAAATAAAAAAAGGTGAAATATTAAATTGTTTATATACTTTTGAAGACGGAAAACATAAAGTATGTATATATAATGAAGATAAATCTGTTGTTCATGCAATAGGAGAATTATGGAATTAAGTTAAATAATAAATTTTAAATGTTAAGTTTAAAAAAAATTACAAATTACAATTAGTGGCTAAAATAAAACGTCCTTAGGATGTTATTTATATAAATTTTATATAAATAACATCCTAAGAGCTTTTCTACAATTTTCTATAGTATAGTTGTAAATTATAACAATCACAAGATAAAAAAATAAAAAAAGTGTTGAAAATAGACTCTTTACGTGTTATAATAAAAAACAGTTTGAAAGGGAGGAATAAAAAATGAAACAAGTTTTAAGAAAAACAAACATAATAGGAACAATAGGACCAGCAAGTGAAAGTGAAGAAATGTTTACAAATTTAGTAAAAGCTGGATTAAATGTAGCAAGAATTAACTTTTCACATGGTGGATATGAAGAAAATGCAGAAAAAATTGCTACTATAAAAAGAGTAAGAGAAAAATTGAATAAACCAGTAGCATTATTACTAGACACAAAAGGACCTGAAATAAGAACAGGAAAACTAGAATCAGGAGACGAAAAAGTAACAATAAAAGAAGGACAAGAATTCACATTTGTATATGATGATATAATAGGAAATGAAACAAAAACTACAGTAAGTTACAAAAACTTATATCAAGACGTAAAACCAGGAGCAAAAATACTAGTAGATGATGGTGCAATAGAATTTGAAGTTATAGAAATAAAAGACAAAGATATTATATGTAAAGCACTAAACACAGGAAGACTAGGAAGCAGAAAAACAATGAACGTACCAGGACTAAAACTAAACTTACCAGCACTTGCACAAAAAGACATTGACGATATTACAAACGGAATAAAAGCAGGATTTGACTTTATAGCAGCATCATTTGTAAGAAGAGCATCTGACGTACAAGAAATTAGAAAACTATTAAATGAAAATGGTGGAGAAAACATCAAAATAATATCTAAAATAGAAAGTCAAGAAGGAATAGACAATTTCGAAGAACTTTTAGCATTATCAGATGGAATAATGGTAGCACGTGGAGATATGGGAGTAGAAATACCAATGGAACAAGTTCCAGTTGTGCAAAAACACTTCATAAAAAGATGTAATCAAGTTGGAAAACCAGTAGTAACAGCAACACAAATGCTAGAATCAATGACACAAAACCCAAGACCAACAAGAGCAGAAGTAAGTGACGTAGCAAACGCAGTATATGATGTAACAAGTTGCATAATGCTTTCAGGAGAATGTGCAATGGGAAAATATCCAGTAGAATGTGTAGAAACAATGGTAAAAATATCTAAAAATGTAGAAAGTTCAATTAACTACTGGAAGAGATTCAACAAAAAAACAATAAACATAGATCCACAAGATCTAGAAAAAAATGTTGCATACACAACATGTGTAACAGCACAAAAATTACAAGCAGATGCAATAGTAGCATATACACACACAGGAAACTCAGCAACAAATATAGCAGGATTAGGTGCAGGATGCCCAATATTTGCAATTACTGATTCAGAAAAAACATATTATCAATTATCAGTAGCATGGAATGTAACACCAATACTAGTAAAAGGAGAAAAAACAATAGAAGACATGTTACAAAAAGGAATCAAAGAATTAGAAAATGAAGGAATCCTTGAAAAAGGAGATAAAATAGTTATTGCAGGAGGACCAAAAATATTGCCAAACGCAACAGCAAATAAAGTAATAGGTGGAGTTGCAATAGTATAATTGAAAATGAACTTTAGGGATGTTCATTAAAGTTCATTTTTAATAAAATTATTTAAGTTTTGGTCAATTGTGACCTGGTTACAATTGACCAAAATAATTCAAAAAAATAAAAAAACTATTGACTTAGAGTATACTTTAAGTGATATAAATATAAAATAATAAGGACATAAAAAACAAAAGAACAAATGATTTTAATAAAAGAAAGGAAATGATTTATTATGGAAAAGTCAAAAGTATATTTCACAAAAGAAATCACAAGTGAAAGTTTAATCAAAATCTATGAAGCATTAGGAAGAGATTTAAAAGGAAAAGTAGCAGTAAAACTATCATCAGGAGAACCAGGAGGACATCATTTCTTAAATCCAAATTTAATAAAAGACTTAGTAAACAAATTAAATGGAACAATAGTTGAGTGTAACACAGCATATGCTGGAAGAAGAAATACAACAGAAGAACATTGGAAAGCAATTAAAGAACATGGATTTTTAGATATAGCAAAAGTAGATATAATGGATGAAGAAGGAGATATGGCATTGCCAGTTGAAAATGGATTTCATTTAAAAGAAAACTATGTAGGAAATCACCTAAAAAATTATGATTCTATGCTAGTACTTTCACACTTTAAAGGTCATGCAATGGCAGGGCTTGGAGGAGCACTTAAAAATATATCAATAGGTATAGGTTCATCAAGAGGAAAAACCTGGATTCATACAGCAGGAAAAGTACAAGAACCTGAAGAATTATTTAACAATTTACCAGAACAAGATCATTTCTTAGAATCAATGGCAGATGCTTGCAAAGCAGTAATAACATTCTTAGGAGAAGAAAACATGGTTTATATAAATGTAGCAAATAATTTATCAGTTGACTGTGATTGTGATTCAAATCCACATAAACCTGAAATGGCAGATTTAGGTATATTTGCCTCAATAGATCCAGTTGCTGTAGACCAAGCATGTTATGATGCAGTAATAAATGCAGAAGATGAAGGAAAGAAAGCACTAATAGAAAGAATGAACTCAAGACATGGAATTCATACAATAGAAGCAGCAAATAAATTAGGTCTTGGAAATAGAGAATATGAGATTGTAAATATATATGATTAAATAAATATATAAAATAATAAATAAAAAAACATATATAATTAAAATATTAGATATATTAAATTATAGAAATATGAGATTATAAATAAAATAAATTAAACTCGGGCAAACCATAGCTCGAGTTTTTTCATAAAAAATAAATATTAAAAATTTCAACAAAAAGTAAATAGGATTAATAAACTTGCAAATACATAAATTTAATATTATTAATTTATAGTTTAGAACAAACTCTTTTTATTTGTTCTCTAGTAATAAAACCTTGCCTTAGAATATGTGGAATTTCATCAATAACTTGCACAACAGTAGAAGAAAGTCCAAGCAAGCTAGGTCCACCATCAATAAAATAATCTACATTCCCATCAAAGTCAGCCATAATATCAGTTAACTTATTTACACTTGGTTTTCCTGAAATATTGCTACTAGAAGTAGCAATAGGCACTCCAGAATATTCTATTAATTTAAGAGCAATATCATTTGCTGGCATACGTATTCCAACTGTATTTGAGTTTGAAGTTAAAATATTTGGAACAATATCTTTTTTCTTCAAAACAATTGTAAGTGGGCCAGGAAAAAATTCTTTTATTAATGCATATTCTAATTCGGTAATATCTTTTGCAACTTCATTTATCATATCAATACTGTTTACTAGTAAACTAATAGGTTTACTTAAGGGTCTTTTCTTAACTTCATATAATTTTTTGACTGCAATTTCATTAAGACCATTTGTACCAATTCCATATACTGTTTCTGTTGGGAATATGACTATACCACCATCTTTAATTGTTTTAGCAGTTTCTTTTAATTTTGAATAATCTACATTATTTGTAAAATCTAAATAATTTTGCACTTTTATTCTCCTTCTTAGACTTTTAATAAATATATTATACTTTAGTATTAATTTATTTGCAATATCCAATGATGTGATGCTCTATGAAAATGGTTAATTGTGACCTGGTCACAATTAACCATTTTCAATTAACAACTTTTATCATTCATATAAAACCTTTTTTCTGCCAATTTATCTTGAATTCCACGAAGAGCTTCACCAAATCTTTGGAAGTGAACAATTTCTCTCTCTCTTAAATATCTTAGAGGGTCTACAACATCTGGATTATCTCTACATAAATCAATTAATTTTTCGTATGTTGCTCTAGCTTTTTGCTCAGCTGCTAAGTCTTCTTGTAAGTTTGCAATAGGGTCTCCTTTACAAGCAAGTACTGATGCAGTAAAAGGGAAGCCTGCTGCAGCTTGAGGGTATACATCTAGACCGTGTGGTGTGTGTTTGTTATCTATCCAAATAGAAATTTTTTAGGCAAATATTCATTTTATATTTTCCGTATATTGTATTTAAAAATAGGGGAGTTATTGAAAAATTTAAAGGAATGTGCATAGACATAATAGGATTGGGTAATAAATTAGATAGATTTGTAGCAAGTGCATTTGGATGAATTTCTACAGTTTTCTTTCTCTGTTTTTTTGCCATAAGCGTTAATGTTATCCGTTCTCCCTTAATAAATCTTACTTTCATATAGTTTACCTCCTCAACAAATTATTGCTTACAGGTTACATACGTTTCTCTTATTTACAAATAAACTTTCCAGCATCTGCATGGTCTTGCTTGGGTAGAATTTTTGCTTCATAATTAATGTATATATAAAAGAAGCATTTTTAGTTATAGTGTCCATGCCCTTTTGAATAACTTTAAGAAGGGTGATTTGTGTGAAAAAGCAAATAAGTTTAAAAGTAAAAGAAGTTTTTAAAAATGAAAATAAGAAAAAACAAGAAAAAGCTGTACAAACAATATTAAATAAATTAATAAAAAATTTTCTTGAACATTAATATATGCTATTTGTTTTGATATAATTGATATACAAAATGAATAGTTTATCGATTGGAGGTAAACGTGAAAGTTGCAATTTATTGTAGGCTCTCTCGTGAAGATGATGACAAGCTTCACGAATCTGATGAAAGCGAAAGTATCCAAAATCAAAAATTTATGCTAATTAATTATGCAATAGAAAAAAATTGGGATATTTATAATATTTACTGTGATGAGGACTATTCTGGAATAGACAGCCAAAGACCTGAATTTAATAAATTATTAGAAGATGCTAAAAACCATAAATTTGACATTGTACTATGCAAAACACAAAGTAGATTTACTCGTGATATGGAAATAGTTGAAAAATACTTACATAATAAATTTACCCTCTGGAATATAAGGTTTGTAAGTCCTGTAGATCATGTTGATACTTTAGATAAAGAAAACAAAAAATCAAGACAAATTAATGGTTTAGTTAATGAGTGGTATTTAGAAGATTTATCAGAAAATATTAGAAAGACATTTGACTGCAAAAGAAGACAAGGGTTACATATTGGCTCTTTTGTATGCTATGGATATAAAAGAAGTCCAGAAAATAGAAATAAACTTGTAATTGATACTGAAGCTGCGGATAGTATTAGATTAATTTTTAACCTTTATGAACAAGGAAATGGTGTTACTAAAATTGCGGAAAATTTAAATGATAAAGGAATTTTAACACCTACAAAATATAAACAATCACAAGGATTAAATTTTAAAAATCAAGGCAAAAATATTGATTACTGGTGTGAATCTACAGTTAGTAAAATCCTAAAAAATGAAGTATATATTGGTAATTTAGTGCAAGGCTATAATAAAAAAGTTAGTTACAAATCTAAAAAGATAAAAAATCAGCCTAAATCAGAATGGATTATTGTAGAAAACACTCATGAGCCAATTATTACAAAAGAGCAATTTTATAAAGTTCAAGAAATTTTCAAGAGTAAAACAAGAAGATGTAAAAATGGTGAAGTTCATTTATTTGCTAATAAATTGGTATGTCTAGATTGCTCATCAAAACTTTATAAATGTCAAAATGATAGAGGTTACATTTACTTTTCTTGTAAAGGCTCTAAAAAGCTATATGGTACTTGCACAACTCATTCTATTGGTTATGAAAATCTTAAAAATTTAGTTGCTGAAAAAATTAGAGAAAAAATATTAGCTTTTTATAACTTTGATAATATTTGTGATGATTTATTTGTTTTAAATGATAACTTAAATAAAACTAAGTTATTACAAAAGAAAGTAGATATACTTTCTAAAGAAATGGAAGATATAAATAAAGCAATAAAAGAACTGTATTTGAACAAAGTAAGTGGTAAGGTTTCAGAAGATGTATTTGATGATTTAAATTCTTCTTTCCTATCAGATAAGTCAAACAAACAAAAAGAACTAACTAAAATACAAAATGATTTATCTTATTTAAAAGAAAAAGAATTAAATAATAAATTTATAAAAGAACAAAAAGAAAAAATAATTAATCACTTTAAAGATTTGAAAGAACTTAATTATGATATTGTAGATAGTTTCATAGATTATATTGAAATTGGAGAAAAAGACAGGCAAAAAAATACTCAAGATGTTGCTATTCATTGGAATTTTTGATGTAATTTTTGATGTAATTATAGCATTTTAAGGTAATATATGGTATAATGTCATTGGTTTATTTTAAGAAGAAAATTAAGGAGGAACTTGATATGAAGGATAAATACAATTTGACTTTGGAACAAAATATATTTTTAGCAAAAAGAAATCTGGTAGATAATATATATGCAAATGCAAGAATGGAAGGATTAAATATAACTTTTCCAGAAACTAAAACTATATTAGAAGGTGTTAATGTTCCTAATTTGAAAATAGATGAAATTCAGTGTATATTAAATTTAAGAGATGCTTGGAAATATCTTATTAATAATATACATGCAGATTTTGACCTTGATTTTATTTGTAAAATAAATGAACTTGTAGCAAGAAATGAAAGTATTGCTTGGGGAGTATTGAGACAAGGCGGAGTACAAATAACTGGAACAGATTATATTCCTGAAATACCAGATGAAGAAGATGTAAAAAGACAGATAAATAATATATTACAAATAGAAAATGCTACAGAAAGAGCCATAGAGTATATGTTATACGGTATGAGAAGCCAATTATTTTGGGACGGAAACAAAAGAACAAGTACAATTTGTGCTAATAAAATAATGATTGAAAATGGATGTGGAATTATTAAAGTTCCGGATAATAAATTAAAAGATTTTACAGTCTTGTTATCTGAATTTTATAGTACAAATAACAAAGAGAAAATTAAACAATTTATTTATGATAATTGTATTGATGGAATAGTTTTTAAAAACAACTAACAATTAATAATTTTAATAGAAATTTAAGGAGGAATTAATGTGTCAAATTGGAAAGATATGGCTAAACGATTGAGAAAAAATCAAGAAAGAAATTTAAACGATTATGCTAAGCAATCTTCTAAATCTGAAGAAAGAATGGAATTTTTAAAACAAATAGAAGATGAAAAAGCCAAAATATTATCTAGTTCAAGAAGAAAAAGAAACTTTGAAAAAACAACAGTTCAAGAAGATTTAGAAAGGTAATATATTATAAAATTAACAGCAGGATTAGGAGATATTACAAACCCACACCATGGTCTGTGTAATATGCACTTAATCCTGCTTTTTCTATTTCTTCAATACTTGCCCCTTTTGTTAATTGATGCACAATAGTTCCAACCATTTCTAAGTGAGCTAATTCGTTCGTACCAAGAAGTAGGCGTTTGAAGACTAAAAAAATTTTCCTTTTTTAAAATAATATGACTGAAATTTTTAAGCTTTATTTTACTTCATATTCCAGTTTTTAAATGTTAATTCAAAAATTATTTCTATATTACCCTGTTAATTTTAGGATATAAATTTATAATGAAATTTGTTGGATCTGAATCTTTTCTTATTGCCTTTTCTGTTTTTAGATATGTAACTTGAGTGATAACTATTTTTAGCAAATCATTTTTTTCCTCTGCAGTTTGTAATAAGTCATATACATCTAATACATTTTCGATTTTAGGTACTAATACTTCTTTTCCCCTATCGCCAATTTTTTCTTGTGCCAATTTCGTTTTATAGTTTTGAATCGAATTATTTATTCTTGCTAAATTTTGTGATACAGCCTCACTTCTTGCTTTAAACATTTCTTTCGTATATGTACCATCTTCCAAAAAGTTAAATATGCTGACTAACTTATCATTTTCCTTTTTAGCCTCTTGTTCTAATGATGCAATTGTTTCTTCTATTGATTCTATCTTGTTATGATTGATTTTATCTAAATGTTCTTGATAATCGAATTGATATTGTTCAAGCCATCTTTTTAATCCCTCTAAAACCTTTTCTTCCACATAGCAAGACTTTGAACTTATATTATCACATTTAGGATTATCACAATATAAAGTTGGTTCTTTACCAAATTTTGAATAAGACCTTCTTTTCATTTTTTTACCACATTTAGCACATATAATTAAACCACATAAAGGATTTTGAACTGTATTATTGTGCTTTACAGGTGCAGAGTTCAAACTTCTTTTAGCTGATGCAATTTTCCATGTTTTTTCATCAATAATCGGTCTGTGTAATCCTTGGACTAATATGTAATCTTTATTTCTTGGTCTTGTTGATATTAGTTTATCATGTCTATATACTTTCATTACTTTTCTACCATTCCACTTTATTTTTCCTACATAGACAGGGTTTGCCAATATATCTTTTACTGTTGCCACAGACCATTCATCTTTCTTTCTTGGTTTCAATCCCATTTCATTTAGTTTTCTAGTTATCTCTCCTATAGATAAATCATCATAAGCATATAAGTCAAATATTATTTTTACTGTATTTGCCTCTGCATTTTTTATTAATGTATATCCTTTGTCTCCTTTTATCTTTACTCTATCATATCCAAATGGGGCTATACTTCCAACATATTTTCCCTCTTTTACTGATAATATTCTTCCTCTTTGTAATCTTCTGTTGATTACTTTATATTCTCTCCTTGACATGAACAATCCAAATTCAAAATATTCTTCATCAAATTCGTCATTTGGATCATAAGTTTTCATAGGTGTTACTATTTTTGTATTAGAAATCTTAAATGCTTTTGCAACAATACCTTGGTCCATTGTCTCACCACGTGCCAATCTTTCTACTTCAACTACAAGTATGCCTTTCCATTTTCCTTGTCTAACATCTGATAATAGTTTTTGCATTTCTGGTCTTGCTTCAATTGTTTCTCCACTTACTATTTCTCTGTATATTTTTCCAATTCTTAATCCTTTTTTATTTGCTAATTCTAATAATATATGTTCATGCCTTGCAAGAGTTTCACCTTCTCCTTTTGCCTCTGCCTCTATATCTGCTCTTGATTTTCTTAAATAAATTGCATAATCTCCGAATCACATCTAACACTTTTTCGTTAGAATAACCATTATATATTTCTTCCAAAATTTCTCCTTCCTTTTGTCAATTTTATCAACTGCCTAAGAATCTTACTTAAGTTGATTAAAATTACAAATCCTTTACAGAGATTCTGAAATCTTTTTTATAGTTAGGCTTAATAAGATATCTATTATTTCTTTATTTTCTTCTTTTGTACCAATATCTCTATCATCAATTCTAATTATAGTAGAGTCACTTTTATATTCATCAATTATCATACATACACCTCTTTTTAATATGTATGCCATATAAAAAATAAAAGAACATTAGGCAAATAATCACTTAGTGTTCTTTTATAGTAACAAATTTTTATTTTAAAAATATATTGAGCCTTCATTAAATATGCTTTATTATCATCCTCTTATCCAATCAATGTTACACTTTTAATTTCTAAATCAGATTTATTTTTCCTCTATTCTTTTTATCTCAAATTTATTGTATCAATTTCTCAATATATTTTTTATATACCTGATATACCTCTATATTAAGTTTCCCCTTTAAATCAAAAAGAATAGCATATATTATATAGTCATCCCATAACTTAATTTCCTTTATTCCTCTATTATTAATATTACTATAATCTTTTAGAAAATTTTTTAGTCCGAATTAATTTATATTGAATTTCTTTTCCTTTCTCTGTTCTATATATCAATGTCTTATGGCGATATAAAGACAAGTTCAGAAGCACTAAAAAATGACTTATAAAGGATATCAGTAGTACAATCCCTCTATCCTCTTTATATATAAATAGTGATAATATAATCACAAAAAAATTCAAAATCCACAAAATAAATCCTAACATCAATGGTCCCATTTCAATATTTGTAATATTGGTTGAGTTTTTGCAAAATAAATCTGTTTGTAGTGCATCATTAGTATTATCTTCTTCTATTTGCATTTTTAAATTTTTTTTGTATAAACACTAAATTCATCGCAACTTTTTACAAACATAAACTCTGAAGGAGATAATCCTTCGTCATCTATTATTTCTATTTTTTCATTATTTAATTTTACTTTTTTAATTGAAATAAGTCTAAGTAAAGTACAAACCAATTGATCTTTGTAATCAACTTTTTTACCATAACATTTTACTAACGCTCCTATTGGGTATTTTTCTATTAATTCTCTATAATATT
>CALXUX010000007.1 GCA_944391785.1 uncultured Clostridia bacterium | reverse complement strand
AAAAGTTGCCATTTTGCTCCGTCCCCTTTGGCAATTTTTTGCTCCGCCCTCCCTTGGCAATTTTTGCTCTGTCCTCTTTGGGCAATTTTTGCTCTGTCCTCTTTGGGCAACCCTTTGGCAATTTTTACAATTCAACTTTTATATAATTTAATAAAAAATGTTGTCCCTCTATTTCTTTTTTCTTGTGTGCTTTTTACCTTTATATCCCCAGCTTGATTCAAAATTATACTTTTACTAAATGCAAGTCCTAAACCTAAACTATCTTGTTTACTATTTTTTGATTTATAAAATCGTTCAAATATATGTCCTAAATCGTTTTTATCTATTCCTTCCCCATCATCTTTAATATTTATTTGTGTATATAATTTATTTTCTAAAACTTCTAAAGTAATATTTTTTGCATCATGCTCTATTGCGTTTTTTACAATGTTACTAATTGCTTCTTTTGTCCATTTTTTGTCACATATAATTTTTTCGGTTTTTTTGGATTTTATTTCTATTTTACAATTATGTATTTTAGCAATTGAGTTTAAATTTGTTTTTACTTCTTCTAATAGTGTATAACAATTATTTTCTTCTTTTGTTAAAATTAGTGTTTTAGAATCTAATTTTGCTATATTAAGCAGTGTTTTTATAAGCCAGTTGATTTTTTCTAATTCATTTGCTGATGATTGTAAAAACTCTTTTCCCTTTTTAGTTGTTACTTCTTCTGCTAATATGTCATTTATTAAGTTTAGTGATGTTAATGGTGTTTTTAATTGATGTGATATATCTTGAATTAGTTTTTCTGTGTCTTTATTATTTTTTTCAAGCTGCGTGTTTTTTTCTCTTAATTTTATTGTCATTTTGTATATATCATCTCTTAGTATTGATAATGTGCCTTCTTTTTCTTCTTCTAGATGTATTTCATAATTACCTTTTAATATTTCTCTGCAATAATTATCTATTTCTCTTATTTTTTTATTCTGGTATTTATTATTTATTGCTATAATAACTATAATCAAAATAATAGTAGATATAATTGTAATTATTATGTATATAATTTCTTTATCTATATTAAATATATTACTTTCTGTTAAATTATCTGGTGTTATACCATATTTTTTTAAGATGTTATTATTGGTTATATTTATATTGCTATTATTTGTAGATATGTTATTATCAATTGTATTTTCGTGATTATTATTTATATTATTATCAATACTTTGACGATTATCTCTTACATTATGATTATCTCCCGTATTATTAATAATTTTCTGAATTATATCTGTTTCAGATTCACTATATTTTTCACTTACTAATTTCATGGTTTCATTTACATATTCATATATTTTTTGATTATATTTATTTTTTATATTTAATATTAAAATAAATGTAATTACTATAAATAATAATATAATTAAACTTATACTAAATACTAAAAACTTTTTTTGCTTTGAATCCATATTATTTCCCCTTATACATTTTTTATTTCAGTATTATTGCCTTCTAATACCTATACTATTTTCTATTTATTTTTCATTTTGACATCAATTCTGTATGTTAATCTTTATCTAATATTTTATACCCTATTCCTCTTACAGTTTTTATTATTTCCGCTTGATTTGGATCTTTTTCAATTTTTTCTCTAATTCTTTTTATATATACTGTTAATGTATTATCATTTACAAAATTCTCGTTTTCATCCCAAATGTATTCTAAAATTTGTGTTCTAGATATAGTCATACCTTTATTTTTAAATAACATTTGTAAGATTTTAAATTCTAGAGCTGTAAGTTCTATTTCTTTGCCATCTTTGAATACTTGTTTTTTATTTAAATTTACTTCCACATTTCTTATTTTAATTATCTCATCATAATTATTATTTTTGGTATGTCTTAATACATTTTTTATTCTAGATAATAACTCTCCAGCATGAAAAGGTTTAGTTATATAATCATCCGCTCCTAATTCAAAACCTTTTACTATGTCTTTTCTTCATCTAATGCTGTTAAAAAAATTACAGGGATATTTTTATTTTTTATAACTTCCTTATACAAATCAAATCCATTTCCATCTGGAAGAGTTACATCTAATAATATTAAATTATACATTTCTTTTTCTAGCTTTTTGCGGGCTTCTTCTACATTAGTTGCAGAATTTATTTTAAATCCTTCTTTTTGCAGGTAATATGTTATGCTTATTTGTATGTTTTTTTCATCTTCAATTAATAATATTTTTGTCATATTTATCTCCCACCTTTATTTTCAAATTTATTTGTCCTTTTATTTTTTGATTTTGTAGACTATAAACATATGAACTTTAGGGACGTTCCTTAAAGTTCATAAAAATTTCATTATGTATTCTATACTATCCTTTATGCCTTCTTCTATTTCTTGCTCTGAATATATTTTATATTCTAAATTTTCGGATCCTATAATACTTTCTGGATTTACTATTTTTTCTTTTATATATTCTATTGTTTTTATGATATCTTCTTTTTTTAATGGCATCCAATTTAGTTCTTTTAGCATTTCTTCGATTTTTTCGTTGTATTTTATTTCGTCTATTAGGTGCTTTTTGAATATTGTATATGCATATAGTTTAAAGTCATCACTTTTTATTTTTCTGATTTTTTCTTGCTCACATATAAGTTTTTGTCCATTTTTTAAATTTATTCCTTTTAATTTTTTTTCACTATCTAATATTGCTTTTTCTCCATATGTTTTGTTGTTCCAATAGGCGTCTGTTAATAAGTGTGTATAATATCCTATTATTAGTGGATTGTTAAATTTATTGTGATATTTATCAAAAAAGCCTTTTATGTCTGTTCTTTTTTCTTTGTGACCTTCTACTATTATTTCCTTTTCAAAATGAGTTGTACTGTGAGCTATATTGAGTGATATGTTTTTTATTACAAAACCATTTGGTATATCTGGAAGTAAATTTCCGAGTTTAAATTCATTGTTTGATACTTTTAATTTTTTTGGAATTTTGTTTAATAGTTTTTTTGCTGTGAGTAAATGCATTCCCCATGTAGGCATAGTATATTCCTCCCTTTTTCTTTTCTTTGTAAATCTTATATTTGATTAACTTTTTTGTCAAGTTCTTTTTCTTAGTTTAGTTTCATATATGTATAATAGCAACTTTAAGTTACAAAGTTTTTTATTTTAGGGGGTTTTTTATGAGGAATTTATTTAAGTTATATACTACACTTATTTTAAGTATTACTATTATTCAAGCTATGGCTTTTCCTTGTTTTGCACTAGAAGATTCATATATTTGGTCTCAAACAGTTGAAACAAGTGCAAATGTTACAAATGAGAATTTATCTAATGAAAATATGACAAATGAAAATTTGTCTGATGTGAATATATCAAATAGAAATACAGCAAATAACAATATGGCAAATAACAATATGATAAATGAAAAAAATTCTTCAAGCGTTCAAACTAATTCTCAAACAGATTTGCAAAGCGATGCAGTCACTGAAAATAATCATTTGAATTTAGAGTCCGAGTCTGCTATTTTAATCGAACAACAAACAGGTCAAATTTTATATACGCATAATATTCATTCACAATTAAGACCTGCTTCTGTTACTAAAGTTATGAGTATATTGCTTATTATGGAAGCTATAAGTAATGGAAAGATTTCACTTACAGATGAAGTTCCTTGTTCTGAAAATGCAGCTTCTATGGGTGGTTCGCAAATTTGGCTTGATCCTAAAGAAACTCTTACAGTAGATGAAATGTTAAAGGCTATATGTGTTAATTCTGCAAATGATTGTGTAGTTGCAATGGCAGAATTTATAGCAGGTTCTGAGGATAGCTTTGTGCAGCTGATGAATGATAAGGCAAAAGAGCTTGGTATGAATGATACTTGTTTTAAAAATTGCCATGGATTAGATGAAGATGGACATCTAACTTCAAGCTATGATATAAGTATAATGTCACGTGAACTTTTAACAAAATACCCTGAAATAACAAAGTATACTACAATTTGGATGGATACTCTTCGTGATGGGAAAACTCGGGCTTTCTAATACAAATAAACTTATAAGAACATATAAAGGTGCAACTGGATTAAAAACTGGCTCTACCTCACTTGCATTATATAATTTATCAGCAAGTGCTACTCGTGATGGTTTGTCACTAATTGCTGTAATTATGAAAGCTCCTTCTACTAAAGTTAGATTTCAAGAAGCGGCTAAATTATTAGATTATGGATTTAATAATTATTCTTATAAAGAACTTGGAAAAAAAGGTGATATTGTTAAAAGTGTTATTATAAATAAAGGTACAAAAAATTCTTTGGATGTTATTTTAGAAAATGATGTTGGTATTTTACTTAAAAAAGGTGAGGAAAGTAATATAACTCAAACACTTAATTTGTCTGATATTTTCTATGCTCCTATTACTTCTGGGCAAAGACTTGGCACAATGACATTTGAACTTAATGGAAATACACTTACAAGTGTTAACTTAATTGCAAGTAGTGATGTTGAAAAAGATACTTTGTTTAATATGTCTAAAGAAACAATTTATAATTGGTTATATTTGCTAAGAAATTAGTTTTGATTAAAATATTAAAATTTTTATGAATTCTTATATACTCTCTCATATATTTTTTATATTAAAAACTACTAAAAAAGTTTAAATCTTTTTTAGTAGTTTTGGAAACTTTATTAATTATTGTCTGCATAGTGGCCACTATAATATAATGCAAATATTATTAGAACTCAGTATATTCGTCTAATTCGCATTCTTCATAAATTCTAATTTTATTGGTACATTTTTGTTTGTAGTTTTATCATATAGTTCTAAATTTGTTACATTTTTTCTAATCTATTTCTATTGCTCCAGTATATAAACCATAATATGTACCTTTTTGACTAATCAATTCATTATGTGTTCCTCTTTCTATTATTCTTCCATGGTCTAATACCATGATTTGGTCAGAGTTTCTTATTGTTGATAGCCTATGTGCTATTACAAATACTGTTCTTCCCTTCATTAATTTATCCATACCTTCTTGTACTATTTTTTCTGTTCTTGTGTCTATGCTTGATGTTGCTTCATCTAGTATTAGTACTGGTGGATTGTTTAGTGCTGCTCTTGCAATTGATAGTAATTGTCTTTGACCTTGTGACAATCCTTCTCCATTTCCAGTGATGACTGTATCATATCCTTGTGGAAGATGTTTTATAAATTTATCTGCATTAGATAGTTTTGCAGCTTCATATATTTCTTCATCTGTTGCATCTAGTTTACCATATCTTATATTATCTTTTATTGTTCCTGTAAATAAACTTGTATCTTGCAGAACCATTCCAAGTGATCTTCTTAAATCATCCTTTTTTATTTTTCTGATATTTATTCTGTCATAACGAATTTTTCCTTCTTGTATATCATAGAATCTATTTATTAGGTTTGTAATTGTAGTTTTTCCAGCTCCTGTTGCTCCAACAAATGCTACTTTTTGACCTTCTTTTGCTTTTAATGTTATGTCATGTAGTATTCTTTTATTTTCTTCATATCCAAATTGAACATTTTCAAATTCTACTTGGCCCAGAAGCCTTGTGTATGTTATTCTTCCATCTTGATGTGGATGCTTCCAAGCCCAGATTCCTGTTCTTTCTTTTGATTCTACAATTTTTCCATCTTCTATTTTTGCATTTACAAGTGTTACATATCCTTCGTCTATTTCTTCTTCTTGGTCTATTAAGTCAAATATTCTTTCAGCTCCTGCAAGTGCCATAACTATTGAGTTCATTTGTTGTGATACTTGACCTAATGGGTTTGTAAATGCTTTTACAAATTGTAAGAATGCTGCTATACTTCCTATGCTTAAGATTCCATTTACAGATAACATTCCTCCTATTACTGCAACTAATACATAACCAATATTTCCTATATTCATTATACAAGGCATTAAGATATTTGCATACATATTTGCTTTTTCATTACTTTCACATAATGCTTCATTTAAATCGTCAAATTTGTTTTTTGATTCTTCTTCATAATTAAATACTTTTACTACTTTTTGTCCTTCCATCATTTCTTCTATGTAACCATCTACTTTTCCTATGTCTTCTTGTTGTTTTACGAAAAATCTTGAGCTGTTTCCTCCAAGGTATTTTGATACAAATATCATTACAATAACCATTGCGACAACAACTAGTGTTAAATATACATTTGTTGAAAACATAGAAATTAATACTGTTACCATAGATACAATTGCTGAAAATACTTGTGGTATACTTTGGCTTAAACATTGCCTTAATGTATCAACATCATTTGTGTATGTACTCATTATTTCTCCGTGTGGACGGCTGTCAAAGTACCCAATTGGTAATTTTTGCATATGATTAAACATTTGTGTACGTATTTTATTTAGTATTCCTTGTGATATGTTAATCATGAGTCTATTGTATACATATGTTGCGATTACTCCAACAAGATATATTCCTCCCATCATTATAATTACATTAAGTAATTCTGTATAATCTGGGTTTTGGCTAGATAAAAGTGGAGTAATAAAATCATCTATTAAGTATTTAATGAATTCAATTCCGGCTACTCCGACAATCGCACTTATTATAATACTAACTAGTACTATGCAAAATTGAAGTTTATAAGATCCTACATAACTAAGTAATCTTTTAATTGTTACAAATTTAGACTTTTTGTGAGATTTTTTCTCCATTTTTATCATCTTCTCCTTTCTTTTGAGATTCATATACTTCTTTATAAATTTCGTTCGTTTTTAATAATTCTTCAGATGTTCCTATTCCATCTATTTTTCCTTCATTTAATACTATTATTTTGTCTGCATCTTCTATTGATGATACTCTTTGGGCAATTATTATTTTTGTTGTGTTTGGTATTTCTTCTCTAAATGCTTTTCTAATTAGACTATCTGTTTTTGTATCTACTGCACTTGTTGAGTCATCTAGTATTAATATTTTTGGTTTTTTTAGTATTGCTCTTGCAATACATATTCTTTGTTTTTGACCTCCAGATACATTTGTTCCACCTTGGTCTAATACTGTATCATATTTTGCTGGGAATTCTTTGATAAATCCATCAGCTTGTGCTAATTTGCAAACTTCTTCTAGTTCTTCTTGGTCTGCATTTTTCTTTCCCCAACGCAAGTTTTCTGCAATTGTTCCTGAGAATAATACATTTTTTTGTAAAACTATTGCAACAGAATCACGTAAACTATGTATGTCATAATCTTTAACATTTACTCCACCAACTAATATTTCACCTTTTGTTACATCATATAATCTTGGTATCAATTGCACAAGTGTTGATTTTGAACTTCCTGTTCCACCTATAATTCCTATTGTTTCTCCGGTCTTTATTTCCAAGTTTATGTGTTCTAGTGCGTATTTTTCTTCATCTTTTTCATCACTATACCCAAAACTTACATCTTTAAATACAATAGATCCATTTTTTACTTCTTTTACTGGATTTTCAGGATTTTTTATAGTAGGTTCTTCTTCTATAACTTCTAGTATTCTTTCTGCTGATGATTGTGAAATTATTACCATTACAAATACCATTGATATCATCATTAAGCTTGATAGTATTTGCCAAGCATATGTTATTATACTTGAAAGCTGTCCTGTTTGCATGTCTCCACCTACAATTAATTTTGCTCCTATCCAAGATATTAAAAGTATACAACTATATATTGTAAGTTGCATTACTGGGCTGTTAAATGCTACTATTTTTTCTGCTTTTTTAAAGTTTTGGTATACTTCATCATTTACTTCTTTGAATTTTTCTTCTTCTGTATCTTCTCTTACATATGCTTTTACTACTCTTATTGCATTTAAGTTTTCTTGTACTACTCTGTTTAGTTTGTCATATTTCTTAAATACTTTTTCGAATACTGGATGTGCTTTTGTTGCTATGATATATAATATTACTCCTAATATTGGTATTGCAATTAAGAATATTAAAGATAATTTTGCACTTATTGATGCTACCATTAAAAGTGCAAATATCATCATTATAGGTCCTCTTACTAATATACGAATAATCATTTGAAATGCCATTTGCACATTTGTTACATCAGTTGTCATTCTTGTAACTAAACTTGATGTTGAGAATTTGTCAATATTTTCAAAAGAATAATCTTGCACTTTATGGAATATTTCTTTTCTTAGGTTTTTTGCATATCCTGCTGATGCTTTTGCTGCAAATTTTCCTGATAACATTCCAAAGGCAAGTGACATTATTGCTGAAATTATTAGTAATATTCCTATTTCTAGTATGTAATGTATATCACTATTTTGAATTCCTACATCTATAATTTTTGCCATTAATAGTGGTATTATAACTTCCATAACAACTTCTAATATTACAAATATTGGTGTTGCTATTGTGGCCTTTTTATATTCTTTAATAAATTTTGCTAATTTTTTAATCACTTTATCTCCTCCTTTTTCTTTTCTTTTTCACATAAGTTTTTTGACATTTTTTCCATTACTAAACAAAATATTTTTAAATTTTCTTTTGGAATATCTTTAATTAAATTTTCTTCCACACTAATAATTTCTTTCTTGAGTTTTTGCCTTGCTTCTTTTGCCCTATCTGTTAGTGTTAGTTTTTTTAGTCTTGCATCTTTAGGTGATCCTTCTCTTATTATTATTTTGTTTTTTTCCATAAGCTTTAAAATTCCTGTTACTGATGCTCTTCTCATATCAAAAGCTAGTTCTATGTCTTTGGCATATACATCTCTTTTTTTGGATTCCTCATAGATGTATAAAAGAATAGCTACTTGTCTTCCTGTAATTTTATACTCTGATAATGCAGTATCCATTCTTCTTTTTATTTGCCTTGATAACATTTGTATTTTTTTACCTAAATCACGTTTTTCCAATATTCTCCTCCTTTTGATGAGCAGTAATTATTTTTAATGTTTTTTGTTAGATACCTAACTATTTTATAATGTTATTATATTTTTGTCAAGTGTTGTTTTTAAATTGTATATACCTTTGTGACTGGCCTTGGAACTTTGTCAACCAAACTTAACATTTACGTTTTTTTACTTTCATTATAGCAATAATATGCTGTTTTTCTATTTTTGCACAAAAAAAAACTAGTTATATTTCAAACTAATCTTCAAAAATTTATACTATAAGGAATTTATTAACTCATCATACTCTTTTGATAAGCTATCGCTATTAAATACTATATTTTCTCCTTCAATCTCCCAAGCATCTTGATTTTCTGATAATAAATTTAAAACTTCTTCAGAAGTATTTAATATTGATATAACTTCATCAATTGAATCTTGAACTGTCGTGTCTTGTGATGCTAAATCCATATCTCCCATTAATTGATTTTTATATAAATCTGTATAATAACTATCTAGTCCTTTGCTATTAATATATGACATTGCTTTATCTTCAGTAAAAAATTCTGTATATTTATTTTTACAATCTTCTAATGTTGTTCTTGTATTTATAATATATTCTTTAGATTCTGTAAAATCTTTTCCATCACTTTCATAATTTTCTACTGCTAATAATGTTGTAATCTTCTCGTCATTTAATATTTCTGCAATTTGTATACTGTTATCAAAATTATCTCTTAAATAAGATTTAAAGGCATTTTCAACTACTGCATAATCTCCAGTAGTTACAATTCTATCTAATCTGCTATTTACTCCATCCATATCAATATTTTCTGTGTTTACAAGTTGTTGTAATTCAGATAATTCTGTTTTTAGTTTATCCTCTTGCATCATATCACTAAATACAAAATATCCTACTACCGCAATTGCTATTACTATAATAATAAGAATAGCGATTAAAACTTTCTTTTTCATAAAAAAATCCTCCTTTTATTATTCTTGTTCTAACTATATCATATAAGAAAAAAATATTCTATGTTTTATTAAAATTTTTCAATAAAAATAGAAAAGAGTAATTTTAAGCCATAGTCTCGCAAAAAAGATAGACAATTTTAATTTTTTAATCATCTATCTTTAAAAATGCTTAACTACATAAGATTTTAATTTGAATATGTATAATCCATTGCATCTCCACCTATTATTTCTCCTGTTGTGCAATCAATAAAGTAACTATATTTACTCTCAGTATATCTACTGGTTACATCAGTGTAATTATCTTCATATGTTAAAACTACAACCCATGCATTTCTTACCTTATCTTCCACTTGGTAATAATTTCTTTCCTCATTTGGGTAATCAACAGTTTGCATTGAATCATAATATTTTTCATTATTATTTATTCTATCATAAGCATCTGCATTCATTTTTACTATCATTCTTTCTGCTTTTGTTTCGATTACTTGGTTTGTTTCAATTTTTTTATCTTCTTCTAATGCTATTTGTATTGCCTCATCTTTTGTTATTAAAATTTCGTTATTATCAAATGGTATGTTTCGAACAGAAACATAATCAAAGTTTTTATTTTTGGATTCGATTCCTATTCTTACTTCTTCATATGGATTATATATATCTCCATATTTTTTATTATAAGTTATATCAATTTTGTATCCACTTTCTTTTCCGCTTCCTCTATTGTTATTGCAAAATACACTAGTAATTTCATATTCTCCTTCTTTAAGGCCAAACAATTTATAATATTTATTTGCAATTTCTATGGCTTCTGCTTCTGTTATTTCTATATTACAGTCTTGTTGATTTTTATTACGGTTCCATATAGTATCAAATTCTCCTGTTTGCCCATCAATACTTATTTCGTAATTATCTTCTGTGTTAAATCTATAAATTATTTTATCAGAATCCATTTCTTTATAATGATTAGTATTTACAATATTTGTATTAAATCCAATTTCTTTTAATTTATTTATTGCAACTTCTTTTGCTTGCTCTTCTGCTATATTTTCTTTTTTGCTTTCTTCTGTAATTTGCTCTGTTACATTTTCAATTTTTTCTGGCGTTTTCCATATATTTTCTATTACTTTACTTGTTGCATAAACTCCTCCTGATAATAGCATAATAATACAAGCTGCAATTCCTACATTTTTAAACATAAATTTTTCTTTTTTATTCATAACTATTTCCTCCTTATTTTTTAATTCAGATATAGCTATTTTTAATTTTAATTTTTCTTTTATCTCTTCATTCATTTTTTAAAATCCTCCTTTTTTTAATTCTTGTCTTATTTTCTTTCGTATTCTATGCAATCTTATCTTTATATTTGCTTCTGAGGTTTTTAAGTCTTTTGCTATATCTTTAATTGGTTTTGTATTGTAATAAAACATATCTATTATTTTTTTGTCAATTTCTTTTAAATTATTTATTTTTTTGTATATTTCGTTTACTTCTTCTCTTTCTTGTGCATAAATTTCTAGATTGCTGTATTCAATTAAATTTTCACATGTACTTATATCAATAGTTTTTCTTAATGATTTTAGTTTTTCTTTTACTAACATTCTAGTAATTCCTGCTATATATGAACTTAAAGAATTTATATGATAATTTTTCTTATATTTTTTCCATAGCACAAAAAATGTGTCTATTATTATTTCTTCTTTATCTTCTTTTGATAAATTATTACCAACCATATTTTGTATTATTGTTCTTACATAGGCGGTATAATCATCTACTATTTTATCTAAATCAAGATTATTATTTTTAATATAGTTTTCTAGTTTTTTATCTTCCACTTTTATTGCTCCTTTATAAGATATCTTACATCTTTATTGTGGCAAAAATCAGAAAAAGGTTACACTTTTTTTGAAAAAATATAGAGATTAGTTTTCTCTAACCTCTTTTTTACCGTTTTTGGTTTGCCTATACTGTATAGACTGTTTACCTTTTAATTTTTTGCCAAAATTCTTAATATAAATATTAATTACTGTTAATTTTATATATTTACTATTTATATATATTTACTATTTATAAGTTGGAATTAATAGTTCTCCTCCTTCATATATGTTTTTATTTTTTAAATCATTAATATGTTGTATATCATATATAACTTTTCTCAAATCTTGATTTTTATAATATGAATTTTCCTCTAATTCTTTTTCGGCTATTGACCATAAAGTTTCTCCTTTTGTTATAAATTTTGTTTTATACACTATTTCTGTTTTTGAGGAAGCATAATTAAAATAAATCCCTAAAATTAATACACTTGATACTGCAAGCAAAATGGCAATTGCTCTTTTAAATTTTATTTTATTTACTATTTTTAACTTCATCATATTTTATCCCCTTTCGTTTTGCAAATATTTGTTTGTTTTTTGTATTATATACGAACATTTATTCTTTGTCAATACTTTTTTTATTTTTTTATTAGATTGATATTGCCTTCAATTAGTCTGTTTATTTTAGGTTTATTAAACTACTCCAAAAGCAAAATTTAATTACAAAATTCGACACATACTCATATTATATTATAAGAACTTCAATCGAAAGGAGGAAAAATTGTGAATTTAGAAAATGTAAAAATTGGTTTTGCCCTTACAGGATCTTTTTGCACTTTTGCCAAAGTCATTCCTAAAATCAAAGAACTAAAAGAAAAAAAAGCAAACATCATTCCAATAATGTCATACAATGCTTACAATTTAGACACAAAGTTTGGCAAAGCAAAAGACTTTATAATAGAAATCGAAAATATCACCGAAAAAAAGATAATCCATACAATACAAGACGCTGAACCCATTGGCCCTAAAAAATTAACAGATATACTTATTATTGCTCCTTGCACTGGAAACACAATCGCAAAACTTGCAAATGACATAATAGATACACCAGTAGCTATGGCTGCAAAATCTCATTTAAGAAATAATAAACCTCTTGTTATTGCCCCCTCAACAAATAACGCTTTAAGCGGAAATGCTGAAAATATAGGCAAATTACTAAATAGAAAAAACTACTATTTCGTTCCTTTCAAACAAGATAACCCTATAACCAAACCAAGATCTGCAGTATTTGACCCTGAATATATCATAAAAACTATTGAATATGCCTTAGAAGGAACACAAATAAGCCCAATATTATTATAATAAAAATAAAATAAAAAATGAAATTAAAAATGAAATTAAAAGTCAAAACTATACTTAAAATTCAACGATCCAATTCTTATTAGAACTGGATCGTCTACCTTAAAAATTCATAAAAAACAAACAAAACGAAAATTTAAAAAACTCACAAAATTTAGATCTTTTATTTCTTCCATTACTTATTTTGTCTTTCATAAACTCATTTAAACTTACTCACACAATTTCCTTCTTATTTTCATAAACTCTATCCATAACCTCATCTGAATAATATGTATCTAAAAAATTATCAAATGCACCTGATGAAGAAATATTATTTCTTCTCTCATCTTGCCTAAAAGCTGCAAGTGTCGAAATTGATATATTAAATGCCATAAATATTATCAACAAATATGTTGCAAATCTAAAATATGAATTTTTTAAATATTCTTCTATACGTTTTATATGTGGATAAACAAATTTCATAAACAAAATCCCTCCTATTCCCCAATACAAGCAATGCAGTAGACTTGTTCTTCCATTGATATTAAATAATAAATTACTATAATCCCAAGAAACAGTACCAAATAATATTTCTTGAAAATAAGAACACAAATATTCAATTATACCACCTAATAACATACTAAGAGCAAATACTTTAAAATCTCCTTTTATCTTAGGAACCAAAAAATAATATAAAATAAGCCCTATTCCATACACTTGTATAAAAGGACCATATAGCAAACCTTTTCTAGAAACAAAATATCCATTTTGCACAAAACCTACTATAGTTTCTAATATATAACCTATTACACTTCCTATTATAAATACCCAAAATATTTTCATAATATATATTAATACATTTTTTACTACTTCTTTTTTCTCCATATTATCCCCCATTTATTTTATATTATAATATATTTTTCTAAAAAATAATATCGTTTTATCTTACATTTACATTACATTTTCGTAAGATTACACATTGTAATTTTTCATATTGTAATTTTAATATAACATTTATTTATTAATTAATTTTTTATAATTTATTAATTATTTTTTAATTTTAAATCAAATGCCAAAATAGACGGAGTAAAAAATTGCCAAAGGAGGCGAAGCAAAAAATGCCAAAGGAGGCGGAGCAAAAAATGCCAAAGGAGGCGGAGCAAAAAATTGCCAAAGGGGACGGAGCAAAATGGCAAC
>CALXUX010000006.1 GCA_944391785.1 uncultured Clostridia bacterium | reverse complement strand
CTTTCTTTTGTGCGATTATTGTAAAGGTATTATGTTGTAATTATATCAAAAAAAGGAGGAAAATAACATATATATAACAAAAAAAGTCAAGTATTTGCAATACTTTCAGGGTTTTGCAAATGACTATATATATAATGAATAGGAGGAGAATTTTATGGGAGCTTTAATAATAATCGCTGTAATTGTTATATTAATAATTGCTATAATTATCATGTACAATAGTTTAGTTTCAGCAAGAATAAAGGTTGATAATGCTTGGAGCCAAATTGATGTTCAATTGCAAAGAAGATTTGACTTAATTCCTAATTTTGTAGAAACTGTAAAAGGTTACATGACACATGAGTCAAAAACTTTTGAAAAAATTGCAGAATTAAGAACTTCTTGGGCAAATTCAAGCAGTGTTACAGAAAAGGCTGCATTAGATAATCAATTATCTGATACATTAAAATCTATTATGGCAGTATCAGAGGGTTATCCAGATTTAAAAGCAAATCAAAACTTTGCACAATTATCAGAAGAACTTAGAAATACAGAAAATAAGATTTCTTTTGCAAGACAATTTTATAATGATACTGTAACTATGTATAATGAAAAATTACAAATGTTTCCTTCAAACATTATAGCAAATATATTCCACTTTACAGAACGTGATTTATTTGAAACTGAAAATGAGGAAGTAAAGAAGAATGTAAAAGTCGACTTCAGTAATAATTAGTTATTTTAAGGATTATTTTTTAAAGTTTACTTTTAAAATATAGTCCTTATTTTAATAATTTTTTAAGCATTTATGATTATTTTTTAATTATTTTATATTGATTTTGATAAAAAATTTTTAAAATATTTTGATAAATATTTTGAATTTTAAAATATTTTGAGAGGAGTTAAATTATGTTTCATAATATAAAAAAGAATAAATTAGAATCTAGCGTAATTATAGGTATTTTTATTATAGTTGTAACTCTAATTATATATTATATTTGCAATGCACTTAATTTGGGAAGTATTTCAATAGTTATTGCTCTTGTATTTTCTATATTAACTGCTTGGGGATCTTATTATTATAGTGATAAGATTGTTTTAGCTTCTTGTAAAGCCAGACCTGCAACTAAAGAGGAGGATCAAAAATTAGTTAATATTTTAGATTCTTTAATGATTACTGCTGATTTACCAAAAAAGCCTGATTTATATGTTGTAGAAGATAAGCAACCTAATGCTTTTGCAACTGGAAGAAATCCAGAGCATGCTGTAGTTTGTGTTACAACTGGTTTACTTGAAAAATTAGATTACTATGAATTAGAAGGTGTTTTAGCACATGAAGTAAGTCATATTAAAAATTATGATATATTGCTTAGTGCTATAATTTCTGTTTTAGTTGGTTTTATTGTAATGCTTTCTGATATGTTTACAAGGATTTTTATATTTGGAGGAACAAAAGATAGAGATAGTGATAGCAAGGCAAATGGTGTGCTAATGATTATTGGTTTAATTTGTTTGATTCTTTCTCCAATTTTCGGAACTTTAATGCAACTTGCTCTATCAAGGAAGAGAGAATTTTTAGCAGATGCAACTGCTGTTCAGTTAACACGTAATCCAGATGGATTAATTTCAGCTTTAGAAAAACTTTCAAGTGACCCAAATGAATTACAAACTGCAAATTCAGCTACTGCAAATATGTATATAGTTACTCCTTTTAGAAAAGATGGAAAAAATGGAAAAAGGAAAAAATCTAGTATTTGGTCTACTCACCCAAGTACTGAAGCAAGAATAGAAGCTTTGAGAAATTTTAGATAAAATTTAGATAAAATAGTTTTTATATATGATTTTTTTAAGTTTAATTAGACAAAAATTTTAGAGATGTTCCTTAAAAAGTGGATCAACTCTAAAATTTATTTTATTTTGGTCAATTGTGACCAGGTCACAGCTGACCAATTATTTAAACCTGTCCCAAGTTAACTATTTTGGGTCACTTCGGACCTATCCCAAGTTAACCATTTTTAGTCATGTCGGACCTATCCCAAGTTAACTATTTTGGGTCACGTCAAACCTATCCCAGATTAACCAAAAAATATTTTTTGTGTGTTGTTATATGTTATTTGTGCTATTTTTTCTATTGGTATTTGTTTTGCTTCTGATATTTTTTTGGCTATGTATTTTACGTTTGTTGGGTCGTTTCTTGTTCCTCTTACTGGTTCTGGTGCTAGATATGGGCTGTCTGTTTCTATTAGGATTTTATCTAGTGGTACTGAATTTATTATTTCGTTTGCGTTTTTTGAGTTTTTGAAGGTTATTGGTCCTGCAAATGATATGTAATATCCTAACTTTAGTGCTTCTTTTATTAGTTCTTTATTTTGTGGGCAACAGTGAAATACTCCTTTTTTTGTTACTTTGTTTTCTTTTAGTATTTCTAGTGTGTCCATTATTGCGTCTCTTGTGTGTATTACTATTGGTAGTTTTAGCTCGTTTGCTAGTTTTATTTGGGCTTTAAATGCTTCTTTTTGCATATTTCTTTTTGTGCTTTCTTTTTCCCAGTAATAGTCTAGTCCTATTTCTCCTATTGCTACTATTTTGCTTTTTGTGTTGTTTTCTTCACATTTTTTATAGTATTTTTTTATTATTTCTTTTATTTTTTCTATGTCTTTCCACATTTTGTCTTCTGTTTGTGTAATGTCGTTTGGTGATATTCCGAATGCTTGAATATATAAATTCATATTTTTCGGAAAGTTTTATTGCTTTTTTTGAGCCTTCTATACTATATCCTGCACTGATTACTTTTGTGGTTTCTGATTTTTGTATTTTTTTTATTATTTGGTCTCTATCTTCATCAAATTTTTCATCGTCTAGGTGTGCATGGCTATCAAAAAATTCCATTGTTTTTTGTCCTTTCAGTTTTTTATTTAATGCTTACTATTACATTTGCTACTGCATATTCTTTGCAGTGTGATAGGCTTATATCTATATTTGATATTCCTTTGTTATTTATAAGATTTATATTTACAAATGGTCTTCCTTCTTTTGTGTTTAGTACTTCTATGTCTTTCCAAGATATAGAGTATTTGTCTTCTAATAAGTTTGATATTGCTTTGAAGACTGCTTCTTTTGCTGCAAATCTTGCTGCATAATGCTGATATTTTTGTTTGTTTTTGCTTTCACAATATTGTATTTCATTTTTTGTGAATACTTTGTTTAAAAATGCTTCTTCTGTTTTTTCAATGCTTTCTTTTATTCTTGATATTTCTATTATATCAGTTCCACATGTAAATTTCATAATTACTACCTCTTTTTTTTATTTTTGATATTTCTTTTTATTTGAATATGACAAATATTAATAGTATTATTACTATTGTAATAAGGATTGTTGTTAATTTTATGCTTTTTTCTATATTGTATTCTTTATAAAATATTTCGTATTTATTTTTTACTTCGTAATATAGTCTGTCTAGTTCTAAACTTTTGCTGATTTCTAAGTTTAGTATTGAGCCTATTTCTTCGTCTGTGAAGTCTTGTATCCATATGTTTTTGACGAAATCTATGAATTTTTTTCTGGATTTTTTTATGTTTTGTAATTTGTCAAATTCGTTTTCTAATTTTTTTAGGGTCATTTTTTTGTATAAGTTTATTATGTATGTGTATAGATATTCTCTTTCGAAAATGTCTGGTATTATTGTGTAGTTGTTTAAGTCATTGTCTGATGTAAATAGTGTGATTCCTTGTTTTGCTATTCCTAATTTTGTGTATTTCCATTCAGAAAATGTTACTTTGTTTTTTTGTTTTATTGCTTGTGTGTTATCCGCTGATAAAAAGTTTGAGAATTTGTCAAAGTAGTAATCCATGTCTTCGAAGTCTTTTTGGCTTTTTAGTTCTTGTCCGATTTACACATACATATGAATATGTGAAAAATCTGTCTGCATCTATGTCTAATTTTATTGTTTCAAATTTTGAACCTGTTATGCTTTCAATGAATTCTGTTAATTTTGACATGTCTTCAAATGTGTCTGTTTGTAAATATATTTTGTCAAAGTTGTTTGATATTTTGTCTCCTTGTTTTATTTCTCTAAATTTGTAGTTGAAGTTTAATACATCTAGGAAACTTTCTGAGTTTTCTATGTTTGCTTTTATTAGTAAGAAACATATGCCATTTTTGAAACATATTAGTTCTAATTTTTGAATTTTAAAGAAGATTCCTTTACTTTCTGTTTTTCCTTGTATGTCTTTTTTTAGTTGGTATTCAAATATGCTACAAGGATATTTTGCAAGTATGGCACTTACTGTTTCTTTGGGTAGTTCGTTTAGTTTGTTTAGTTTTTTATTTGTTAGACTAAAACTTGTAAATAGTAGTTCTGCCATTTTGGGTGAAAAATATCTATATAGTCTTAGGTCTTTTTCTTTTTCATATATTTTTAGCTTAAATCTTTTGTCTTTTAGTATTTTTAGTATGTATTTTTGGTATTTGTTTTCTTTTACTGCAAATGGATATATAAAATATGTGTATTGATATTTCGTCTTAAGTTCCATTTTTAACTTCCCTTTCTTTCTTCATTTGTCTTCTATTCTTGTGTGTAATAGTTCATATTAACATCTTTTCCTATATGCCAACTTCCTATAAAGTCTACTAATATATAGTCTTCTAGATCATATTTTGGCTCGCAAGATACTTCTCCTTTACTGTTAATACTTCCCCATTTTCCGTCTTTTTTTACTGCTGCATATCCTGATGAGTTTTGCTCTTTTGCATCATCATATATATAGTCTACTATTACTTTTCCTTCTTTATCAATATAACCGTATTTTCCGTCTTTTTTGCTTAAGTATAGTGTGTTTGATGTAAATATTTCAGGTGTTGTTTTTTCTTCGAATCTGAAGTTGTAGTATTTTGTTTCGTCTCCTATTTTGATACTGATGTATCCGTCTTCGTCGTTTGTGTCTAGTAAAATTCCGCTTAGTCTTTCTTGGAATGAGTTGTCTATTAATACTGAGTTTATTTCATCTTTTTCTGCTATGTATATGTCTGCTTTTTGGTTGTATGTAATGTTGTTATATTCGAATGGTGTTTTTTCTTCTTGATTTAGATCTATTATTCCATATTTGTTTTCTTTTTTGGCTATTAATATACCGTTTGCTCCTTCTTTTAAGTCTTCATATGTTGCGGGGATTGTTATTTCTCCTGATAGGTTCATTACTCCGTATTTTCCTGAATTTATGAATATTATTCCATTTTCTTTGTTTTTTAGGATTTCTGATACTTCTTCTATTCCTGAAGATATTATTTCTTTTCCGCCTTTTTCTACTACTTTTGTGGTATTGTTTTCTGTTACTACATATAGATCATTGCCATATACTGGTTTTATTTCATCATATTTGTTTTCTAGTATTTGGGCTTGTGAATAGTCTACTATCCCATATTTTGAGTCTGGCATTTTTACAATGTAGCCTGATAGATTGTCTTTTCCTAGATTTTTTATTTCTTGGTATTTTGGGTCTAGGATTATTTGTCCACTTTTGTCTGCTATTCCGTACAGATTGTCTTTCATTATTAAAAATGCGTTTTCTATGTTTGGTAGTGCTGTTATTGAGTCATATGTTGGCTCTAGAATTTGCTTTCCTTCTAGATTTATTAGTCCATATTTTTCGTCTTTTTGGATTTTTAGGACTCCTTTTTCATACCATAAGTTGTTGCTTTCATCTTTGTTTTCTATTGCTTCTATTTGATTGTATTCAGTGATTATTTCTTGATTTTTGCTGTTTAGTGCTTTTGTTTTGTATGTTCCTTCGTCATAGTTTACATCATATGTGCACAAGAATACGTCTATGGTTTTGTCTGGTATTACTATCATTTCTTGGTATGATGGGTCTATTATTGTTTCTCCATTTTGGTTTATTACTCCCCATTTGTTATCTTGGTATATTGTGTAATAGGCTGTTTGGGTTGTTGATTGGTTTTGATTTTCTTTTGATAATATTGAGTTTATTATGATTATAAACATTATTAGTACTATTATTGCAATTATTACTGCTGCTACTTTTTTCTTGTTTAATTTTGCTTCTGTGTCGTATCTTCTACCTCTTGCTCTTCTATTCATATACTTTGCCTCCTATTGTGGATTAATATATCATATATTTGGTTTAATTTCAAGTGATTGTTTTTGATTAGTGTGGTTTATTTTGAGCGGTGAATAAAAGGACGTATTGAAAGCCTCAACAATACTCCAGTTATTGGATTAAATTTGAGGTTTCAATACGTCCTTTGTTAGACTTTTATTCTTTTTTTGTATTATTATTGCTACTTTAAATAAAGTGAGAGACGTGAACCGTAAAAATTGTAATTATATGTAGGATAGTTACTATCACGTTCACTTGCAGTATAAGTATCTTCAATATAGTAATATCCTCCACGGCCAATACGGAGAGAAGTAGAATTAGCTTCCTGTGTCCATTCTCTAATGTTCGAGCTTAGGTCGAAGATGTTATTCATTATGTCATTTCCAAATTGTCCTGTTGTGCTTCTTGTTCCTGTATGGTTTCCCGTTCTCTTTTTTACTTTTTCTTTATCTGATCCTTCTAATATGAAGTTTAGCATTGTATCATATTGTGTTCCCCATATCATTGTGCTTGTTACACTATCACTTCCATAGTATGGATTGTCTTGGTAATTACTGTCTTGAGTTAGATACATTTTATACCAGTCTACACTTGCCATTGGCGTTTGATCTGTAACTGTTTTTACTACTGTTCCATTTGTACTATTTTGCCCTTCTGTTGTGTATAAACTTGTTTCATATCTTCCCACATAATATCCTCCATATTTTACTATGCTTTGCACCATTTCTGTAAATTTATTATTCATATATGTTCCCATTTTGCTTGGACTATCTATTCCTAGTTCACTTAGATTTGTATAGTTTGTTGCATCATAGTTACTTCCTGATGTAAATACCCATGAATAATTTGCTGTACTTCCTGTTACTAAGCTTGGTTCTCTATAACCTTTACTTCCAATTGCATAATTTGTTGTTGCTCTTGTTGATGTTGTTCCTGAGAAATTGTATTCTATTCCTTCAAAATATTGATTTTCTGAATTTGCATTATATCCTTCTTGATATCTTACCATTGGTTTATACCCTTCTTCAACTACTGTTTTTTCATCATATATTACGTCTTTTACTGGGATCCATACATATTGGTTTCCAGTTTCATCTTCTATTACTAGTCCATTTGCTATTTTATTGGTCATACTTGATGTTGCAACTTTAAATCCTTTTGGGATATATGCTGTTCCTGCAAGTACTTGCTCTGAGCCTCCTCCTTCTACTGGTACTGTATCATAGTCTTCATATTTTTCTGTTGTTTGGTATATTTCTGAAAATGTTTCTAACTCTGATATATTTGTTACCATATAATATCCTGTTTCTGATACATTTTTCCCATCATATATTCTTGTGTATATTGTATCTCCTACTGATAAATCTGTTACTGTGTTTCCATCTATTGCCCACGCTGAATCTTCGTTTTTAAATGTTTCTCCTTGTTTTACTACTTGATGATTTAGATAATATCCTTCGTTTTCTAAATTGGTTTCTTGGTTTATTTCGAAATATACATTTCCTTCTCCATTTTTTCCATATACTTTTTCTTTTATTATTGCTCCTTCTTGTACTTCTAGTACTTCTGTTTTTATTGGTTCTGTATATATTGCTTTTGTTTTTCCTGCTCTATTTGTTACTTCTACTTTTATATAATATGTTTGATTTTGTAATAATTCTTGAAATATGTATGTTTGTCCATATGCTTCTACTTCTTGCAATATGTCTTCTTCTTTAAAATCTTGGCTTTCAAAATCTTTATAGCTTATTGAATATTTATATTTACTTATTCCTGATTCATTGTCTATTGCTTCTACTGTTATTCCTATGTTATTCGTTCCCGTTTTCACTTCTTTTATATTTATTGTTGGTTCTGTTGTATCTTCGGTGTTGTTTATATATAAACTCATTCTTGTTCCTAAATAATTTTTTTGTATATCACTTCCTTCTCCACTATTTGTATATACTGCCGTCATTGTTGGTACTTGATAAGTATTTGGTCTACTACTTGTCATAAATGTAGCAAATTTATCATTTAATCCTACACAATATCCTCCTCTATATTGTCTGTAATTTATACTCCAAGCTTGTTGTGTCCACTCTGCCACATTTGAACTTAAATCAAATATGTTTTTGGCTAAATCTTCTGGATATGTTCCTGTTTTTGCAACTTGCTCTGTATGATTTCCTGTAACTTTTGTTATAAATTCTTTAGTAGTATCATCTTTTAACATCCAGTTTAGCATTGCATCCCATTGACTTCCCCATATCATTGAACTCGTTACACTTTGGGTATTATAGTATGGGTTTTTTGGGTTTATATTACTGTCTTGGAAATAATAATCTGCATACCAATTTCTATTATCTATTGGATTTTCTCCTATCTTGGTTTGCACTACTGCATCTTTATTAGTAATAGCTCCTTCTAAGCTTGTTTCATATCTTCCTATATAAAATCCTCCATATGTGTCTACGCTTTCTATCATATTTGTATATTCTTCATTCATATATTGTCCAAATTCTGTATATGAATTAAATGCATTTACATTGCTTGTTGTTCCAAATCCAAAATATTTATAATAATCCTCTAATACATCATATGTTGTTCCTTTTGCTGTATTTGTTGGTATATTCCAAGAATAATCTCTTTCTGTTACTAAACTTGGTTCTCTTGATACACTACTTCCTAATGCTGGAATAGATCTTTTTTTGGTTGATTCTAAATTAGCAAAGTCATATAGAACTCCTTCGTAATATTTTTTGTTACTTTCTTCTGTTATTCCTTCTTGATATCTTGCCATTGCTTTTTCTTCTGAATTTACATTTGTATCTGTTTCTATTGCATTTTCTACTGGTATCCATACAAATTGATTTCCCTTTGAGTCTTCTATTACTAATCCATTTTGTATTTTATTTACTGTGTCAGTTATTCCTACTTTAAATCCTGCTGGGATTGTTGCACTTTTTCCTTGACTGTCTTGGTATGTTATAGTTGTGTCATATGTTGTTTGATTTGGATTTTCTTTTGCTTCTTCTTCTGTATATGTTTGTCCTTGACTGTCTATATATGCATATTCTTCTAATCCTTCTACTGTTTCTTGGTAATAGTTTTCAGTTCTATTTACTCCATCATAAAGAGTTGCATATATTTTTTGTCCATTTGATAAGTCTGTTATCATTTCTCCTTTTGTCCAAATTCCTTGCATATTTACTGTTTGATTGTTTTCTACTACTTGATATTCTATATAATATCCTGAATTTTTATAACTGTCTTCTAGACTTAATTGTACTATTCCACTTCCATTTGGTCCATATTTTTGTATTCTTGTGATTGCTGTGTTTGCTACATCTTCTAGCTTTTCTGTATTTAATATTGTTTCTATTTTTCCTATATTTCCTGCTCCATCTACTGCTTCTACTCTTATATAATATTGTTTGTTTTGTGTTAATCCTGAGAATGTATATGTTGTAGAGTTGTTTTCTTCTGCTAGATTCCATCTTGTTCCATTTTTGCTTATTGAGTATCTGTATTTTTCTATTCCTGTTTCTTTATCTTGTGCTTGTATTTCTACTGTTATTCTGTTTGATGTTGCTTCTTGTTTTGTTATTTTTATTGATGGACCTGTTACGTCATTTGTGCTTCTTACATATAA
>CALXUX010000005.1 GCA_944391785.1 uncultured Clostridia bacterium | reverse complement strand
ACGCAATGCAACAAGGATTAATGGAATTAGTATTTCCAGTAGGAAGTACATACATCACTCAATCTGACACAAACCCAAGTACAATATTAAATTTTGGAACATGGGAAAGATTAAAAGGAAAAGTTTGTCTAGGAGTAGATGAAGATGATGATGATTTAGATACAATAGGAAAAACAGGAGGAGAAAAGACACATACATTAACAGTAAATGAAATGCCATCTCACAATCACAATATATCAAGTAATAGCATAGCTGCATCAGGAACAATAGGAGTAGCACAAGGAAATTATGCAAATGTTGGAAATCCAACGGGCTCTATTGCAATAGCTTCTACAGGTGGTGGACAAGCACACAACAACATGCAACCATTTGAAATCGTTGGTTACATGTGGATTAGGAGGTCATAATATGAGTGAAACAACAAATTTAAAACTATTTAAACATGATAATCCTAGTACGAACGAAAATCAATTTGATATAGAAGAAGCATTAAACGAAAACTGGGACAAAATAGATACTGCTTATGGCAATTTAAATACAAACAAAGTAGATAAAGAAGAAGGAAAAGGACTAAGCACAAATGACTTTACAAATGAATTAAAGACAAAACTAGAAGACTTAGAAAACTACGATGACACAAAAATAAAACAAGACATATCAGACATACAAGAAAAAGACGAACAACAAGATACAGAAATAGAAAACTTAAAATCAGAAAACACAGAACTAAAAGCAGAAAACGAAAGACTAAGAAAAGATATAGATAATAACATACCAACTATAAGTGGTAGTGGAGAAAATATTACTTTAAATGAAACAACTGAAAGTAGATTTACAAAGTTTGATGTAACTGGAAATAGTAAGCAAGAAACAAGAGAAGGGTATAATTTATTAAATGTAGAAAGTGAAATTGAAGTAACATTATCTAAAACAGTTCCTATTTCACTTCCAGTAGGAAATTATACAATAAAAGCAGATGATATTATAACAGACAGTGAGCAAACAAGCTTCTGTATTTCGATTAGAGATTCAAGTGGTTCAATATCAGACCCACGAATTACTCTTACTTCAAAGAAAACAACAGTATCTCTTAGTAGACCAGCAACATCAGTAATTATTTATTCTGGCAATAGCTTTAATGATAGTCAAGGAGTTACTACTACATTTAAAAACTTAATGATATACGCAGGAACAGAAGAAAAATCATACGAACAATACGGAGCAATGCCAAGCACAGAATTTATAAGTGAAATTGAAAATGTGGGAGATAATGTTAATTTATATGACACAGAAGGCACAAATTTTAACAATAGCGGAAAAAACAATTTCACTGAAAAAATGGCAATTGGAGATACTGGTGTTGGTCAAAATATATATAACGATTATGCAAACAATATTAGGTGTAGAGCATATTATAAAGTTTTAACTAATGAAACAGTTTCTATTTCATTTAATAATAACTATACTATAACATACTTCTTAGAAGCAAATACCAGCGGTGTTATAGAAAAAACAAGTTATAACAAAGAAACAAACTTTGAATATACGGCAACTAAAGATACAATTTTATGCTTAATATTCTCTAAAAAAGATAATACAGAATTTAGTAATAGCGATGTAGAAATACTAAAAAATAGTATAAAAATTGAAAGAGGAAACAGAGTAACTGCATATAGCAAATATAATCGAGGAAATGCTAATATTACTGTTTGCAATAAAAACTTGATGCCAGAATTATTATTTAGAAACAATCAAAAAACAATAACTTCAAATGGAATTACAGCGCAAATAAACGATGATAATACTATAAAAGTAAGTGGAACAGCTACTGCAAGAACGACATTATATTTTAATGACTTCAATCTTGTTTTTGAAAAAAATGCAAATTATCAATATATATCAAATTCACTTTCTATTGATTGTAGAATTGAGCTTGTTGTAAGTTGCGATGAAAAAACTCAATATTTAAATAGTTACGATAATGATGTAAACACAACAGCAAAAGTTAAAGAAAAACTTGAGTTAAAAAATGCATATATTATTATTTCGCAAGGACAAGTAGTCAATAACGTTTTTTATTTTATTTTTCAAGAAGAAAATGAAGATATTTCATACATAGCACACCAAGAGCAAAGTTTTACATTTCCACTTCAAGAAGGACAAAAACTAAGACTAACTGATAAATTAGCAGACGACGGAATACATCATAAGAGAAAACAAATAACAATAACAGAAGATATGTTAATACAAGAAATTGTAACTACTTATACAAATTTAGACTATATTAGAATTAAAAAGCCAACTGACTTTGCTGGTTATAATAATTCGAAAGCTAATATATCATTAACAAGTTTTGCAAAAGAATTTACAGACTGGACTTTTGATAGTACTAACTATATAGATAAATACACATGCCGTTTACAATATACATATTTCATGTTAGGAATAGCGAAAGGTACAACATACGCAGAAATAAAAGATAAACTAATTGGACAAACAATCGAATATGATTTAACAGAAGAAGAAATCGACGAATACACAGAAGAACAACAAGCAGTATATGACGAAATCAAAAAAACAGTACATAGCTATGAAGATGTAACACACATATTCAGTACAGATGAAACAAGTTTAATTTTCGATGTAGAAGCTAAAAGAGATATACAAACACAAAATGATAGCTT
>CALXUX010000004.1 GCA_944391785.1 uncultured Clostridia bacterium | reverse complement strand
ATATAAATAATTTTAAAATATAAACGGCTCCTTGCATAACATAAGAACTTCTAAGTAAAATTTTTGGCACCCTTTCTGCATAATTTTCTAGGCGAAAATTTGCAAGCTTTGTCCAAAAATTTTACCTAAGAAGTTCTAATGTTATTCCAGTCGCACATTTATATTTTAAAATTATTTATATCATCTCCACTTGACGCTACTCTACAAATTGGCATAAAGTTGTAATTTGTAACGGTATTATTACATTCAAAATTATTGTTAAAAGAGATTTTCAAAAATCGCCAAAAAAGACATAGAAAAATAGTAACTTTTAAAAAATTGCCATTTTGCTCCGTCCCTTTTGGCAACTTTGGGCACTTTGGGTATTATTTTAATAAAATTTCTTCAATTATAGCATCTATTTTTTTCTCAAGTTCACTTATATCTTTTTCTTCATTTGCTAGCATATGAGCTTTTTTAGATAATTTTACTACTTTTAAATGTTCTACATTATTTTTATCATATTCTGGTATATTTAAATTTTCTAATATATGAGTAGAGAAAAACCATGAAATATATGCATTTACAAATTTTGTTACTATTTTTGAATTTAATATTCCTGCAATATAATAAGCTTCGTCTTCATCTTCTAATGGTATCATAACAACATTATGATCTGGTATTATTAATTTATTGTTTTGACTAGATATAACTGTTGAAATCATTCCATTTGCTAAGGCTTTCCATACAACTTTATATGGGGAGAATGTGTATTTTCCTATATCATAAAGTACATATTCTGGATTTTCTGTATTTTTTAATGAAGCAAAGTGTTTTTTTACAATTCCTCTGTTTTTTAGTATATCTAAAAAGCCATTAGATTTGTTATAAAAATAATTATAAGTATTTTCATAGTTAATTTTTAAATACTTCTTATTTATGACTTTTCCATCTTCAGTATATGGAATAATTATTTTATATGGTGTTTTATATTTCCATTTGAATATATCTTTTCCTCTTATTAATGGATATACTAAATTTTCTTCTATTACGTCTTTTACTTGTTTTATATGCTTTTTACTTGTTTCAGGGGAATTTTCAAATATTATTTTTCCATTTACTCTTTGTTTTTCTTTTATCCAATATATTGCATTTGCACTAGTGTCTACACCTTTTCTTGCTTTGTATTTTCCTTTTTTGGTTGAGAGCATTTTACTAAATATTTTTAATTCTTCTTCTTTGCCTATAATCCAAGAAGAATTGTATTCCTTAATAGGTTTGGCCATCAATTCTTCTTTGGTAAGCTTTTTATTAAATATGCTTTCAAATGATTCGTTGGCGAAAATTTTTCCAGAGTCTTTTTTATTCCATATATTGTATTTTACTGGATATTCAGTTTTAGCATTTTTTGTTGCTGTAAAGATTGCTGTTTTGTTGTCTGCTCCTAAATCTTTAAAGGGTTGAACGTTTACAAAATCATCTACTTCTTCAATTTTTATTGGAATAGTGTCTTTTATTAAAAATTTTCTAAAACCTTTTCCTCCTCCACTTGATTGGAAAATATTTTGATTAACTATAAAACCTAATTTTCCATTATCTTTTAGAAAGTTGTCCATAATAACATATGTCATTAATACTGATAGGTCATCATGTGAACTTCCTAGTCTTGCTGCTAATCCTTTGTGTTCGAAGATTTTATATTGATGCCAGTATTTTTGAATTGAGTTTCTATAATTTTCTGGTAGACTTTGCCAAACAATCCATGGTGGATTTCCTATTATATAATCAACTTTTTTTTGGAATAATGGAGCAAAAGAGTTTTTTATTACATTTGCCCAGATACCATCTAGTCCTTTTTTTTCTAGATTATACATAATGTTATATAAATTTTTCAAAACTTTTTCTTCATTGCTTTCAATTTTTATGTTTTCTTTTAAAATTTTTTCTATAAATTCACTTGTTGTGTAATTTGATTTTGTACATTTATTTAATATTTCTAATAATTTATTAGTTTCTCCATTATTAACTATTTTAACTGGGATTGGAAAGTTTCCTGCTTTTGTTGAGAGTATATAACATTCTTCATTTTGCCTTTTTTCTTCTAAAATGGTAAGCATAGAATCGCATAAATATATTGGTATTTCTATGTTTTCTGTTCTTTCATTGATAAGTTCTCCTAAAAGTATTATGTAGTTTGCTCTAGCAGAGATTACAGCTAATGGATTTAAGTCATATCCTCTTATACTATTTAATACAGATTTTAGTAATTCTTTTTTATTTAAATTTTGGTTGTTTTCTAGGTATTTTTTTATTAATAATACTATAAATGTACCTGAGCCACAAGTTGGGTCTAATATTGTCGTTTCTTTGGAAAAGTCTATATTCATTTTTCTTATTAAAAATTCTGCTAACCAGTCTGGAGTATAGTATTCTCCTAAATTATGTCTTAATTCTCTTGGGAATAAATTGTGGTATACATTTTTTAATAAATCTCTTGCTAATTCAGGTTCAAGATTAATGCTACTATAATCGTAATTTTCGAATGTTTCTATCATATCTTTTATTAATTCATATAATTCATTGTCCCAAAAATATAAATATCCTCCGAAAAAATCCCCTTCTAAGAAATTGCTAATTCCTAGTTTTCTATATAGTCCTCCTTGTTCCATGTCTTCTAATTGATTTTTTAAATTTTCTTGTTCTTCTAATCTAAATGTGTTTAAACCTTGACCTTTTTTTGAAGATATGTATTCTAATACTTCTATTGATAAAAATTTTATGATTAATGCAAAATATGTTTGTATAGAAAATATTAAATATTCAATTTTTACATTTTCGTCTATTTCATAAATATTTTTTAAATTTCTTATTTTTATGTCTAATGTTTCGAAATCATATCCACAAATTTCTCTAAATAGCTGTTTCCATTGTTCAAATAATAGATCAACTTTTTTGTGTTCTTTGTTACTTGTGTAAGAATAATATAATTTTTTTATGAATTTTTTGGTTAATGGACTTTCAGAGTCAAAGTCTTTTAATAAGTTTTCTATGGTTAATGCTTTTTTGTCTATACTTAATGATAATACTCTTTTTAAAAATAGTGATAATGAGTCTATTGTAATTTTTTGAACATTTGATATTTCCCAATCATTGTTTTTATATTTTATATAAATAACATTTTCTCCATCAAAAATTGTGCCTAGGATTTTTTCTTTTACTACATTATTTTTTGTTGATAATCCTATTATTTGCCTTTTTACTTGTTCTATAAATTCTTTATTTGAAGAGCTATTTATATTGTTATTAATTTTATTTGGTGCTTTGTATTCTATAATTATATTTCCATATAATGAGTCTATCCTTCCTTTATATACACTGTATTCTTGTTCAGGAGTTACTTTTTCTTGAATTTGTAGATCTGAAAAAATTTTGTTTAGAATAATTGCCATGTCAGTTCTAAAATTTTCTTCTTTTCCGATATTATTATTAGAAGATTTAGTGATGTTGGTGTATATTGTTTTTATGTTTTCGTTTAGATATTTGTTTATTGTATCTCCATTTAATTTTTTCATGATTCCTCCGTTTTAGAAAAATATAAATTGTTTTGTGATTGAATGATATTTTTTTGGAAATATGTAGTGATATTTGTGTAGGATATTTTATTTTGTATTATATATTTAAATTTTTACTTTGTAAATAGTTAGGTTTATTTAATTTTGTGGCTAGATTATTATTCTAGCATTTTGTCTTTTTTCATTTATAGATTTTAAGATATATTTTTACCCTTCTAAAAGTTTGATATTTTGGTCTTATATCTCATTTTAGAAGGGTTTAATACATATTTTATTATTCAATTACAAATAATATGTAGTGCTTTTTTCTAGTTTTTTTATATGAATAAGTCGACGGCTTTAGAGTTAGAGCTACTTTAAATAAAGTGAAAGACGAGAACCGATATTGTAGTTGGTAATAGTAGGATAGTTGCTGTTGCGTGTACTTGCGGCATCTGTATCATCAACGCTGTAAACACTTCCACGATAATTACGGCTAGAAGTAAAGTAAGACTCTTGTGTCCATTCTCTTACATTCGAGTTTAAGTCAAAGATATTATTCATTATGTCATTTCCAAATTGTCCTGTTCTACTTCTTGTTCCTGTATGATTTCCTGTTATCTTTGTTACTTTGTCTTTATCTGCTCCTTCTAATATGAAGTTTAGCATTGCATCCCATTGACTTCCCCATATCATTGAACTTGTTACACTATTGCTTCCATAGTATGGATTATCTTGGTAATTACTGTTTTGAGTTAGATACATTTTATACCAATTTACATTTGACATTGGTGTTTGATTTTCTACAGTTTTTACTACTGTTCCATTTGTACTATTTTGTCCTTCTGTTGTATATAAACTTGTTTCGTATCTTCCCACATAGTATCCTCCATATTTTACTATGCTTTGTACCATTTCTGTAAATTTATTATTCATATATGTTCCCATTTGACCCGGACTATCTATTCCGAGTTCATTTAAATCTGTATAGTTTGTTGCATCATAATTACTTCCTGCTGTATATACCCAAGAATAATTTGCTTCACTTCCTGTTACCAAACTTGGCTCTCTATGAGTACTATTTCCTATTGCATAATTTGTTGTCATTCTTGTTGATGTTGTTCCTGAGAAATTGTATCTCATTCCTTCAAAGTATTGGTTTATAGAACTTGCATTATATCCTTTTTGATATCTTGCCATTGGTTTATATTCTTCTCCAACTACAGTTTTTTCGTCATATATTACATCTTTTACTGGGATCCATACATATTGGTTTCCAATCTCGTCTTCTATTACTAGTCCATTTGCTATTTTCTTGGTCATACTTGATGTTGCAACTTTAAATCCTTTTGGAATATATGCTGTTCCTGCAAGTACTTGTTCTGTGCCTCCTCCTTCTACTAGTACTGTATCATAGTCTTCATATTTTTCTGTTGTTTGGTATACTTCAGAAAATGTTTCTAGTTCTGAGATATTTGTTACCATATAATACTCTGTTTCTGATACGTTTTTTCCATCATATATTCTTGTGTATATTGTGTCTCCTACTGATAGCCCTGTTACTGTGTTTCCATTTATTGTCCAAGCTGAGTCTTCATTTTTAAATGAGTCTCCTTGTTTTACTACTTGGTGATTTAGATAATATCCTTCATTTTCAAAATTTGTTTCTTCACTTATTTCAAAATATACATTTCCTTCTCCATTTTTTCCATATACTTTTTCTTTTATTATTGCTCCTTCTTGTACTTCTAATACTTCTGTTTTTACTGGGTCTGTATATATTGCATTTGTTTTTCCTGCTCCATTTGTTACTTCTACTTTTATATAATATGTTTGGTTTTGTAATAATTCTTGGAATATGTATGTTTGGCCATATGTTTCTACTTCTTGCAATATGTCTTCTTCTTTAAAATCTTGGCTTTCAAAATCTTTATAGCTTATTGCATATTTATATTTATTTATTCCTGATTCATTATCTGTTGCTTCTACTGTTATTCCTATATTATTTGTTCCTGTTTGCACTTCTTTTATACTTATTGTTGGTTCTGTTGTATCTTCTGTGTTGTTTATATATAAACTCATTCTTGTTCCTAAGTAAGTTTTTCCTACTTCACCCCCTTCGCCACTATTTGCATATACTGTTAACATTGTTGGTGCTTGATAATTATTGGGTCTACTACTTGTCATATATGTAGCATATTTATCATTTAATCCTACGCAATATCCTCCTCTGTATTGTCTGTATCTTGTACTCCAAGCTTCTTGTGTCCACTCTGCTACATTTGAACTCAAATCAAATATGTTTTTGGCTAAATCTTCTGGATATGTTCCTGTTTTTGCGACTTGGTCTGTATGGTTTCCTGTAACTTTTGTTACAAATTCTTTAGTAGTATCATCTTTTAACATCCAATTTAGCATTGCATCCCATTGACTTCCCCATATCATTGAACTTGTTACACTTTGAGCATTATAGTATGGATTTTTTTGGTTTATATTACTATCTTGGAAATAGTAATCTGCATACCAATTTCTAT
>CALXUX010000003.1 GCA_944391785.1 uncultured Clostridia bacterium | reverse complement strand
TCCTGTTATTATAGTTGTTAAACTATCTGCTGTTGTATTCTCCATCATATCTAAAGCATTGCTTATATTGAAAATTGATAATAATATAGTTAATACGGACAAAATAATTCCTGCTATACTTTTTCCTTTGTTCTCCTTTTTTACTAAAGATATTATACCTAATATTAAACCGACTATAGCTGTAACAATTGAAATAATCCATATAAATGGTACAAAGATTAAGATTATAGATACTATTCCTAAAATCAATGAAGCTATTCCCATAATCAATTCCCCCCTTCAAGAGAATTTTAACTTATATGTAATACTTTGTCAATATTGAGAACCAAATATTCTATTTACTTCATCTGCAATTTTTCTAATGTTCACTTCTCCTTGAGTATATATATTCAATGTTGGTGTTGTAAATATTGTTTTTGTACTATCAATTACTTTAGAGTTTAAATTTGCACTTGCAAAACCAGCATTTAATGCAGACGTATTGAAACTGTTATTAAATTTGCCTACTAAATCGTTTCCCAATTTACTAACTAACTTTAAAGCTTCTTTTTCTTTAGAGGTTATACCATTTATAGCCCCTTGCACAAAATTTATACCACTCTCTTCAGATAATTTTGATGGAGAATGTTCATCTAAACTATTATTAAGTGATGATAGAATATTTTTTCCTAGGTTCCAAACTGTACTAAAAATGTTAGATTGAATTTTAGTATTATTTATTCCTTCTTGAATACCTTTAATAAAATTCTTTCCACTTTCATTTCCTTGAGCAACATCTTGAAATTTCGATACTATTTTCTTTCCCAGAGTTACAACTGAATTTAGTACTTTATTTCTAGCCTCTGAATTAGTCATCCCTGTCCATAAATTGTCTAAAAATGACTTGCCAGTTTCCTTTCCTTTAATTTCTGATTTAAATTTCTCCCTTGCTCTTGCAGCCACCCTTCCTGATTCCTTCATTAAGTTTTTATCCTTTGCTAAAATATCTGTTGCCGCTTCTATTTCTGCTTTCATTTCTGGCTCCATCTTATTAACATATTTTTTATATGTATCAAAAGAATTTAAAGCAAGATTTTTCCATGCTTCGATTTGTTGAGGTGTCAATTCTTCTGTTGTGCTCGTCATAGACATTAGTTCTTCTGCCAATGTTTGTAATTGTTTCTCACTTGCTTCTTTTTGTGCTTGATTTTTTTGAGCATTATATGAGTCTTGATTATTTAAATCGGTTTGATATGCTTGTTTATAATACTCAATTTCCGCTTGAACTTGTTGTATATTATGATTAATCGTTTCTCCCAAGTCTCCTGAAGCTGATTGATATGTATATGTTCTCGAATTTATAAGTTTTTGTATTTCTGCATTACTACCAGTCATTATTGTTTCATAATCTGCCTCGTAGTTAGCAATATCATTTAAATAATTTTGATAAATGTTTTCCGCTGTTGCCAAATTTTCTTCGGCCAAGTCTACTTGTGATTTCCAAGCAGCTTGAGCATATTTATCATTTTCCTGTAAAGCTTTTGTGTACTCATCATTGGCTTTTTTTAGCTCTTCTTGAGCTTGAGCCACATTATTATACGCCTCAGTTCTCTTTTCTATTGCTTCATTATACTTTTCTTCTTCTGCTGATAAAATTATCTCTGCCCTTTTCTTTTGGATTACATCATCAATAGATTGAACAATTTTATCATAACTTTCAACTACATTTCCATTCAGTTTATACTCAGTACCTAGCGCTTCATTTAATTCATTAAGGATAAAATCTACTCTGCCTTCATAGCCCTCCTTAACTTTACCATTTGTGTCCACTAAGGTTTTCAATTCGTTTGCCAGTGTTTGAACATTGTCAATTTCAGACATCTCTGAATTAAAACTTTCATTTATACTTTGGTTAAAATCATCTTGGGCCTTTTTAGCATCTTCTAATTTATCAGTAGTCTCTGTTAAATCGAAAGCATATTCATTGTGCTTTTGAATTGCAACAACTAAACCTGCTGTTAATAGACCTATTGCAGTTGTTGCTAATCCAGCTGGGCTAGTTAATCCATTTATCACTTTTGCTAAGTTGTTGACAGATCTTTCATTTGACGTAGTTTTATTAGTTGCAACAGATATTGCCTGGCTAAACAATCCAATTCCTTTTGTTACTCCTCCAATAGTCTTCGTCACTGTCCCCACTATCTTGATAAGAGGTCCAGCAGCTGCCACCATCAAGCCTATGTTAATTATATTATCTATTTGCTCATCGTCTAAATTTTCTAAGCTATCCAAAAAGTCTTCTGCTTTATCAATTAATTTATCTGCAATTGGCAACAATTTCTTGCTTAAGCTACTTGTTAAGTTTTTAGATTTTGCAGTAAGCCTTTGTATGTCAGAAGAAGTATTTTTATTAACTTCTTTTCCATATTTTTTAGTTGTCTGTTCCAAAATACCAAACAATCTAATCTGCTGTTGTGTTTGAAAGTCTAGTTGATTCCAACTTTTATCTCCTGCAAACTTCTTAAATGAATCTGTGCTTTCAAGCATTGCGACATTTACATTTACACCTAAGTCTTCTATTGCCTCAGTATTACCTAATAGACCGCTTCTAATTCTGTCCATTACATCTTCCATTGTTCTTCCTGTGGAAGAAGCAATTATAGATGATGCTTCAAGCAGTTGTTGTGTGTATAAGGCATTTTCTTCTTCGTCATCTGTTATAGATTGAATTAAATTACCATAAATTTGTGCATATTTATAAGCATCAGATGTAGACATATTAAAAGAAATTGCTGTATTCTCTGCAAAATCTTTAATTGTATCTGATGCGTCGCCATATATGTTCTCTACTTGCTGAATTGCTGCTTCTTGCTTAGCTGCCGAATTTACTCCAACTACTCCAGCTGTCAAAAGTGGCACAGTTAAACCTGCTGTTAATTTATTACCAAGACTATCTATCTTGTTTCCTAAATTTTGTATTTTGGTTCCATACTCTTCTATTGCCCTTCCTGCTGTAGTCCAATTAGAAGCTTCTACTTTTAAATCTTTTAATTTATTTTCTGTATTAATTATTTCTCTTTGTAAGTTTCTATAATTTTCATCAGATATTTCTGTCCCATTAGCTATTGCTTCGTCTGCCCTCTGTTGCGTTTCTTTTAATAGTTTTAATTTCTCGCTAGTTTCTTCTATATTTTGAGCTAAAATTTTCTGCTTTTGCGTTACTAGCTCCGTATTAGTAGGGTCTAGCTTTAACAAAGAGTTAACTCCTCTTAGCTCTTTGGTAAGGCTAGAAGTAGCAGAGTTAACATTCTTTAGAGCTTTTTGTAGACCACTTGTGTCTCCACCTATTTCTACTATTATTCCTTTAATTGTACCTGCCATTTCTTCCTCCTACATTAATAATCTATCAATATCAGCTTGGCTTGCTTTTCTTACTCCTGCATTTTTTTTCTTAGTTTCAATTGATAGAAAAATTTTCATCACATCTACATAAGTCAAAAATCTTAAATCTTGCATTGTTAAACCTAATCGCAAACATGCCAATAAAAAATGATGCTCAGGAAATAGCGGTTCTTCACTATCTCCTTGCATCTTTTCTAATTCTCGAGATACATCTTTATCAACAAAAGCAATCTACGGCAAATTCCGTTACCTCAACAATCCAATCATCATCGATTTTGAAATTCTTAATACTTCTTAAAAAATCTTCATATTTTGCAATCTTTTCATTGGCTGTATACATTAATGTATAAGCTATTCTTGTTATTGCTTCTATAAAATCGTCTATATAGTCATTCATAAAATTAGCGACCTGATTATTTATTTCAGCATCGCTTAATTTTGGAAATTTTGTTTTGATTTCATTAGCTTTTACAGTTTGAGTTATAATATAATTTTGTAATATATGTATATCTTGCATAATTCCTCTATTGAAAAGTCTTTTATGTAAGATATAAGTTAATCCGTTACAATCTATATCATAAGAATTACCTTCAATCACTATTTGTTTCATAAGTTACCTCCTAAACGCTTGCAGTAGCATTTTTTTCATATACTTCATCAAAAAATTCGTCATAAATATCTTGGTTTGTATCGCTTGGCTCTATAACTGCTTTAATAACGTGATCTGAGCTTCTTGGTGTCATTGTTATAGAAATTGTATCTGTTTGCGGTTCTTTTGTGTCTTCGATTGTGTTCATTTCTGCACTTGGTCTAGTTGCAGTACAATCATAGTATACAAATCTTCTCTTCTTAGCATCGCCTTCTATTTCTCCCATTAATGCAAATCTTGCATTAATATCGTCAGAACTTTCAAAGATTGCTCCGTTTGTATCAACAGATTGTCCCAAAATTGTTGTTAGGAACTCTTGTGGAGTCATAGCAATCTCCAAGTCTCCTGTGTAACCATTATTTGCGACAGCTACATAATATTGAATATTATCTGCATAAAATGGAGTTGTTTCTCCCTCTGGCTCTGCTGTTAAAGATACAGCTCCAGGCATTGCAAACGGAGTTCCATATGTTATAGCTCCGTCTGTTTCTGTAATTTTGGCAATATGTACATTGCTTAATCCAAATTTTACTTTATTACTTGCTTCTGGCATTTTAAATTCCTCCTTTATAATTCAAAAAAATAACTTACTTGCCAAACGTCTTCGTCTTGCAAATAAGTTTCCTCTGTCTTATTCCAGGCGATGTCGCCTAAAATTTCATTTTCTATTTTTGCTTGCTCTTCTAGATTTTTTTCAGTATAAGTGTAATCAAGTTGTATCGGTATCGTTCCATAATAGACCTTATTATCAGCCATAAAATTTTCGGTTGCAGTTGATACAGAAATTAGATGCGGAGGCTCTGTTGGTTGTTTAAATAAACCGTACGCATATTTAAAACCAGCGTTTTCACATCGTGTTTTTAATTCTTCTAATGTCATTTTGATGTCCTCCTTATCTTCTTTTCTAATAAATCTGCAAATTTTTCTCCATATTTTTCTTCTACTGGTCT
>CALXUX010000002.1 GCA_944391785.1 uncultured Clostridia bacterium | reverse complement strand
TTTTTTTTTTTTTTTTTTTTTTTTTTTTTTTTTTTTTTTTTTTTTTTTTTTTTTTTTTTTTTTTTTTTTTTTTTTTTTTTTTTTTTTTTTTTTTTTTTTTTTTTTTTTTTTATTTTTTTATTTTATTTTTTTATTTTATTTTTTTTTTTTATTTTTTTATTTTATTTTTTTATTTTATTTTTTTATTTTTTTATTTTATTTTATTTTTTATTTTATTTCTTTTACTTATTGTTAACATTCACAGCCGTAATTTTTAAATGTAGAGTAGCCCTCTAAGGCTTTATTTATATAAAATTTATGTAATGACGAATGCGATTGGAGTGATTGTAGCCCTTTTTAATATAAAATAAATGAGGAAGCGCGAAGAATGTAGCGAGAGGCTCGTTTGTTTTATATTTAGAAGGGCTAAATCACGTATTGAGCCGAGGAATGGAATAAATTTTATATAAATAAAGCCTTAGAGGGCGGCCTATTTTAAACCGTAAATCGTAACTATTTATTTTTATCCTATTTTTCATTGTAAAAAACTCCTTATTTTGTTATAATATCCAAAAAAGCAAAAAAATAATAGGAGAAAACATGAAAAAAATTATAATATTCTATGCCTCATATGGTGGAGGCCATCTAAACGCCGCAAAATCTATACAAGAATGCTTATCAAATAATTATTCAGACCAAAATCTAGAAATAGAACTAATTGATTGCATGAAATATGTAAATATTACAATAGAAAAAATCACAACAGCCGCTTACAGAGAAATGGCAAAAAAAATGCCTTGGGCTTGGGGAAGAATATATGCAGATTCACAAAAAGGACCTCTTGCTCATATATCTTCTCGTTCTAATAAAATAATGGCAATTAAATTACTTAAATTATTAAGAGAAAAACAACCTGATCTAATAATTTCAACACACCCTTTTGGAAGCCAAATGTGCAGCTATTTAAAAAGAAAAGGAAAAATAGAATCCAAACTTGCAACAATAATGACCGATTTTGCTCCACATGACCAATGGCTAATTGGTTCAACATATACAGATTTTTTCTTTGTAGCACATGACAAAATGAAAGATTACCTAATTTCCAAAAACATTTCGCCAAATAAAATATATACAACAGGCATACCAATCTCAGCTAAGTTTTCTCAAAAATTTAATAAAGAAGATATTCTAAAAGAATTTAATTTAAAACCTAATTTAAAAAATATATTATTTTTCGGTGGAGGAGAATTTGGTTTAGGCAAAACAAAAACTGTAGAAATTTTTGAATGTTTTGTAAAAATGTTTGATAATATTCAAATTATTGCTATTTCAGGAAAAAACGAAAAAATGCATAATAATTTTATAAATATTGTTGAAGAATATAAAAAAAGTGAATCTGTTAGGGTTTTAGAATATACAAACAAAGTTCCTGAACTTATGAGTATTTCTGATTTAGTAGTTACAAAACCTGGTGGACTAACAACATCTGAAAGCTTAGCATCAGAACTTCCTATGATAATAATTAACCCTATTCCCGGCCAAGAAGAAGAAAATGCTGAATTTTTAGAAGAAAAAGGTATTGCAATTTGGATTAAAAAGCATGACAATCCTTATGAATTATTAAAAAATCTTTTTAATTCTCCACAGATTTTAGAAAATATGAGAAAAAATACTAAAGCTTTAGCAAGAAAAAATTCAACTCAAGATATTTGCAATATTTTAATTAACAATCTTTAAATAAATATTATGCCTTAAAATGCCAAAAGGGACGTAGAAAAATGGCAATTTAAAAAAAATTGTCATTTCTCTACGTCCCCAATGTCATTAATTTAAATCAAATACTATTATCCCTACATTTCCCTTCTACCCTCTAAAGCTTTAGTAAGTGTAACTTCATCTGTATATTCCAAATCTCCTCCTACTGGTATTCCATGTGCTATCCTTGTTACTTTTATACCTAATGGTTTTATAAGTTTAGACAAATACATTGCCGTTGCTTCTCCTTCAACTCTTGGATTTGTTGCAAGTATTACTTCTTTTACTTGTCCATCCATTAATCTTGAAAGTAATTCTTTAATTTTTATATCATCTGGACCTATCCCGTTCATTGGAGAAATAGATCCATGTAATACATGGTATACTCCTTTAAATTCATGTGTTTTTTCCATTGCTATAATATCTCTTACATCTTCTACTACACATATTATATTTTGGTCTCTCTTAGGGCTTGAACATATTGGGCATGGGTCTGTATCTGATATATTATAACATTTACTACAATATTTTAAATTATTTTTAGCATTAATTATCGAATTTACAAATTCTTCTGTTTCTTCTTTTGAACAATTCAATATATAAAATGCTAGCCTAGCAGCTGTCTTATGACCTATACTAGGCAATTTTTCAAAACTTTCTATTAATTTTTCAATTGATGGTGAATATAATGACATTTTACTACCTCGTTCCTAATTGTATTACATAAGTCCTGGTATATTAAATTTTCCAAGTTGTGCTGACTGTGCTTCATCTACTTTTCTTAATGCTTCATTTATGCATGTTAATATTAAGTCTTCTAGCATTTCTACATCTTCTGGGTCTACTACTTCTTTTTGTATTTTTATTTCTTTTATTATTTTTTGCCCTGATACTTTTACACTTATTGCTCCACCACCTGCTGTTGCATCAAATTCTTTTTGTGCTAGTTCTTCTTGTGACTTTTCCATATCTTGTTGCATTTTTTTTGCTTCTTTCATTAAGTTTCCTATATTCATTCCGCCAAATCCTCCCATTCCTCCTGGGAATCCTCCTCTTTTTGCCATTTTAAATTCCTCCTTATTTTTATTTTTTTGTATTACTTTTTTAATTTTTTTATATAATTTTTATAGTTTAATTTTTTATTTTTTTATATACTTTTTATAGTTTAATTTTTCATTTTTTTAGTTATTTTTTACTATTAATATTGTTTTTTTAATCAATAATATTAAATGGAATATCTGAGTTATCTGCTAATTTTTTTATGTCATCTTCTATATTTTTTTTCATGTTAATATTATTTGATACATCCATATATTTTATTTGCATTTCTTTTCCACAAGATAATGAAACTAATTTTGATATTTCTCGCATATTTTCTTGTTTATCTAATATTGTCTTACAAAATGATGTCATTCCTTTTGGAAATTGAATTGCAACTGTCATGTCATTGAGTTCAACTGCTTTTGTGTTTAATAAATTTGTGTATAGAACAATTTTTCCATTTTGTTTTAAATCATTTAATATTTTTGGCCAATCTTTTTCTACTTTACCTGTACCTATGAAAGTATTTGCTTTTGTATTTTTTGTGGTTTTTAATTGGTTTATATTATTTGTGTTTTGCATTTTTATTTCTGAATATATCGTATTTTCTTGTGAGTCATTTATAGGCTCAGTATTAGAGGTATTTCCTATTTCAGTTTTTAAATTTTGATTTGCATTTATATTTATACCTGATTTTAAGTATTCTTCTATTTTTTGTACTCGCTCTTCTATACTACCTTCACCTGTTATGCCTAGATAACATAGTTTTATTATTCCTGCTTGAAATAAAATTGATTTTTGAGTAGACCATTTCATTTCATTTTGTAATTCTGATAAGTCGTATATTAGCTTTACAAGCCTTTCTGATGATATTTTTGATGTAATTTCTTCTATTTTTTTTATTTCATTTTCAGTATATATGTCTAATTTTTTACATGATTTATATACTAATAAGTCTTTTACATATTTTATCATTTCCCACAAGAAATTATCTAAATCTTTACCTTGATTTAATATGTCGTTTGTGCAATTTATGGCTTGATTTATGTTATATTCTAAAATTGAATTTATAATTCCTTCTACAAATTCCATTTTAGGAATTCCTACTAGTTCTTTTATTTTATCTTCATCTATATTGTTTTCACCGTCTTGCACACATCTTTCTAAAATTGATAAGGCATCTCTCATTGCCCCTTCTGCTAAAATTGATATTATGTTTAATGCTCCTTCTGTTATTTCTATGTTGCTTTCTTCACATACAATTTTTAATCTTTTTTTTATGTCTTCATTTTGAATCCTTTTAAAATCAAACCTTTGACATCTTGATAATATTGTTGCTGGGAGTTTTTGGGGTTCTGTTGTTGCTAGGATAAATTTTACGTGTTCTGGCGGTTCTTCTAGTGTTTTTAGCAATGCGTTAAATGCTCCTGTAGATAACATATGTACCTCGTCAATTATATATACCCTATATTTTGCTTTTGTTGGTAAAAAGTTTACTTCTTCTCTTATTGCTCTTATGTCTTCTACACTATTATTTGATGCTGCGTCCATTTCTACAATGTCTGTAAGTGATCCATTAATTGCAGCTTTACATATTTCGCATTCATTGCATGGTTCTCCATCCTTTGGATTTAAACAATTGATTGCTCTTGCTAAAATTTTAGCAGAAGATGTTTTTCCTGTTCCTCTTCCTCCATTGAATAAATATGCATGACCTACTCTATTTGCTATAATTTGGTTTTTTAGTGTTCTCGTTATATGCTCTTGCCCAACCATTTCGGAAAATGTCATTGGTCTGAATTTTCTATAAAGAGCTGTGTATGCCATTTTATCACATCCTTTATATTATTAAAAAATGGCTGATACTTAATCTCTCTATAGAGAGTATTCCACATAAAAAGGTCTACTTATTGCTGCTTCCTTCCGGATCTGACAAGGTTCATAGTTTTTTATTGGAATGCTCTCTATAGAAAGATCAATTTACAACCATTGCTATTATATAATGAATTTACTATTTTTGCAATAGAATTTTTCTATAATTTTTATATAACTATTTTTATAATTTTTATATAACTATTTTTACAATTTTTATATAACTATTTTTACAATTTTTATAAATTTATCATAAATTAAAATATAGCACTATTGTTTTATATAACTTTCTATAGCAGTTTATTTTTAGTTCTTTACTCTTTTGAATATATATTTACTCATATCTGTAAATTCTTGTGAGCTTACGCCTTCTTCTATTACTCCATCTAAAGGCATTTCAAGTGTTATTTCAGATTGAAATGATTTTCCTGATTCTAGGTTAATTGTTAAATTAAACTTAATATTACTTTTTATATTAATAATTTCTACTCCTGCTTTATTTAATAATTGTTTATGATCTATTTCTTCTTCTTCATTTGATGTATATTCTGCTATATTATTTATTGAATATCTAAATGCCACTAATCCTCCTTGATTTGAAATTTTTAAGTTTTTTAAATCTGTTCCGTGTGTCACCTAAATATTCTATATTTGTTATTTCGTTTTGCTCAGTATTTTTAAACATTATATTTACATCTTCTGCGTCTGGTTTATAAAATTTTGTTTCTCCTATATTTGGCATCTTTTCAATTGATATTGAGTCTATTTCTATAGATTTTATTAGTTCTTGCTTTTCATAGTTTGGATTTTTTTCTATATATAAATATATATCATTTGTTTCATTTACATTAAATGCCCATTTCATTCCTTCTTTTTCTTTGTCTTCTCCTAGGGATTGGCTTATTACTGATATTTTTGTTAGCATAAAAGGCATGTTTTTTTCTCCTTCTACATTATATCTTAATATAGTAAATAGTAGAAAAAATAATAGTATTAGTATGATTAATACTATAACCATAATATGAAATTGTTTTTTGTTTGTTATATTTCTTATTTTTTCAATCATAATTTATTTCCTTTTTTATCTTTATATATTTTTTACTATTTTGTATTTTCCTTTTTTTGAAGTCGTAATTCTTTAAAAAAATCTTTTAAAATTTTTTGGCATTCATTTTCTAATATTCCGTTTTCTATTTGTACTTTGTGATTAAATGTATAATCTTCTAACAAGTTTAAAACAGAGCCTACTGCACCTGTTTTTTCGTCTTTGGCTCCGATATATATTTTTTTTATTCTTGAATTTATAATTGCTCCTGCACACATTGGACAAGGTTCTAATGTTACATACATTTCACAGTCTATCAGCCTCCAAGAGTCTAATTTTTTACTTGCCTTTTGTATTGCTATAATTTCTGCATGTTTTGTTGTATCTTTTTTTGTTTCTTTTAAATTATGTGCTTTGGCAATTATTTCTCCATTTTTTACTATTATACATCCTACAGGAACTTCTAATTTGTTATATGCTTTTTTGGCTTCCTGTATGGCCTTTTTCATAAAAATTTCTTTTTCTGACATATTTTTCCTCTAATTTTTATATATGGTGTGCCTAGGCGGACTCGAACCACCATCGGTCGCTTAGGAGGCGACTGCTCTATCCTGCTGAGCTATAAGCACATATTGGTATAACTTAATATATATTATATTACATCATTTTATTTTTTTTGTCAATTAATAATTAATTTGGACCAGGACAAAAGAATGAAATTTTTTTAGAAAAGCGTAGAAGTATTGGAATAGTAAAGCTCTACGCTTTCATTTTGTCCAAAAACCTCTTTAAAAATCATATAAACTATGGTATAGTATAAAAAATA
>CALXUX010000001.1 GCA_944391785.1 uncultured Clostridia bacterium | reverse complement strand
TGTAACTTAGCCTCATCTAATTCTTGTACATTAAAAATAATTTGCGGTGTAGTAAATATAGTTTTAGTACTATCTATTACATTATTATTTAATGTATTTAAGGCTTTCATATAAGGCATATCTAAATTATTATTTAATGCAAAAGAACTATCAAAACCTTTTATAATTCCATTTGCTAGATTTTTTGCATCCTTTATTAATTTACTTTCTTTTTTCGAAAATACTGTAGAAATTGGCACTAATAAATACTCTGTTTTTTGTTCCATTAATTTAGATGGAGAATGCTCATCCCATTGTATATTAAATTGATTTGCGATATCTCTCGCTATTCCTGCTGCTGTATCAATTAAAGTCTTTCCCAACGTGCGATTACTTAATCCATTATATATTCCTTCTAATACGTTTTTTCCACTTGTTTCATAATCACCACTTTCAAATTGTTTTGCGACTTCTTCTGCTTTATCTCCTACAGTTTTCTTTAAAAGTTCATTTTTTTCTTTATCGTTTAGCCCCTCATAATATCCTTGTAGAGTTTTTAAAGCTTCTTGTTTAGCTTTTCCATTTTTGTCAAACTCATCAACAACTTTTTCTCCCATTTTGCCTGCTTGGTTTGCAAATTCTGGAGTATTTGCTATCACAACTCCAGTTGCTTCTTGAATTTTTTCCTGCATTTCTGGACCCATTTGGCTTACATATTCACTATATATTGCAAAAGAACTACTTGCTAAATTTTTCCATGCTATTTTTTCATTTTCTCCTAATTCGCCAATCGTCGATGTTCTAGCTTTCAATTCTTCTGCTAATGCTTGCAAATTTTCAGCAGCTTGAGTAGCCGACTCTTGAGCAACTATATTTCCTGTTTCTCTATAGATATTTTCATAAGCATCTAATGCTTTTCCTTGCTCTATTATCGAACTTTGTATTGTTTCTAATGAAGCATCAGACCAATTTTGTGTTGATTGAGTTACTGTTTTGCCTATTTCCGAATACTTTTCTTCTACAAATAATTCATAATTAGATGTATATCTTGTGACTTTATCTGTATAGTCTTGTACAGCGTATTCTGCATTGTCGTAAGCACTTATTACGTTCTCTATAGCCTCAGCTTCTTTTCTATACTCTTCTGCTTTGAGGAAAGCCGATGCTCCAGGTTTTGCAACCCATTCTTCTTGTAATTTACGTAATTCTTCTGATTTTGTTCTCAATCCGTCTAAATCAGTCCCATATTGTTGCATATATTTGCTTACTTCATCATATGCTGTTTTCATGTTTTCTACAGCTTCTGTTTGATTTTCAATTGCATAATTCCAATCTTCTTCATATGAAGACAAAAACACTTCTGCTCTTTTTTTCTCTATTAGTGTATCTATTTCGTCTTGTAATTCCTTATAGCTATCAATTATATTTCCGTTTAATTTATATTCTGTTCCTAATGCTTCATTTAATTCATTGAGAATAAAATTTACTCGACTTTCATATCCTTCTTTAACTTTTCCGTTTTCATTTACTAAAGTTTCTAATTCATCCCTTAGTTTACTAGTAGCATCAATATGTGCTGTATTTTTATCTAATGTATCTTGAACTGTTTGATTATATTCATCTAAAGATACTTTTTGATTCTCCATTTCTTTTGCTAACTCTTCAGCAGCTTTTTGAGCATCAGTTTGCTTCTGCGAAAAATAAATAATTGCAGTAGTCACAGTCCCTATTGCTCCAACAGCTATACTTGCAGGATTTGTTAAGTTTTTCAAAATGTTTGCTAAATTGTTAACTCCATCATTGGTTGATTTTGTATCTGTTATTAATACACCTAGTGCTTGAGAAAATGTTCCTATACCTTTTACCACTTTTCCTGTTGTAGATGTAACAGTTCCAAGTATTTTTATAAGCGGTCCTGCAGTTGAAATCATTACCCCTGTTTTTATTATATTTTCTTGTTGAGCATCTGTTAAATTTCCTAAACTGTCTAAAAACTCTTCTGCTTTATCTATTAATTTTTCTGCGATTGGTAACAATTTTTTACTTAAATCGCTAGTTAAATTTTTAAATTTTGCTGTTAATCTTTGTATATCCGATGATGTATTTTTATTTACTTCCTTGCCATATTTCTTAGTTGTTTGCTCTAAAATACCAAACAATCTAATCTGCTGTTGTGTTTGAAAATCCAATTGTTTCCAACTTTTGTCTCCTGCAAACTTCTTGAATGCATCTGTACTTTCAAGCATTGCAACATTTACATTTACACCTAAATCTTCAATTGCTTCAGTATTTCCAAGTAAACCTGACCTAATTCTATCCATTACATCTTCCATTGTTCTTCCTGTCGCCGATGCTATAATAGAAGATGCTTGTAATAATTGTTGCGTATATAATGCGTTCTCTTCTTCGTCATCTGTGATTGATTGTATTAAATTTCCATAAATTTGAGCGTATTTATAAGCATCAGATGTAGACATATTAAATGAAATTGCTGTATTTTCTGCAAAATTTTTAATTGTATTAGATGCTTCTCCATAAATATTTTCTACTTGTTGCATCGCCGCTTCCTGTTTTGCAGCTGAATTAACTCCAACAACTCCAAGTGTCACGAGTGGTGCTGTAATT